>NZ_JARDAL010000018.1:0-75020 GCF_048957595.1 Acinetobacter sp. AS5
CTTAGCGCTGATGGTAGTGTGGGGTTACCCATGTGAGAGTAAGTCATCGCCAGCTCATTATTCAAAACACCCCCAACTTAACAGTTGGGGGTGTTTTTTTATGTGCGGGATTTAGTCAAATCACTGTTATTTACATGCCATTTCGACCGAAACATCACATAAAAATAATATTGAGAGGCGTATACTGAACCGGTCTATGGAGCGGATATGTCCTCAAATTCATCTTCAAGCCATATTGAATATGGCTCTTCTGCTTTTAAAGCAGTGCTCTTTTCCTTATTTCTTGCTGGCTTTGCCATTTTTTCATCACTGTATTGCGTACAGCCCATGATGCCGATTCTGGCTGATTATTTCCAGGTCAGCCCGACTCAAAGCAGTTTCCCTTTATCTTTTTCTACCATTGCCTTGGCAGTTGGTCTTATTTTTACTGGGCTGATCTCGGACCGATTTGGTCGTAAGCCGATTATGGTCTGGTCTCTATTTTTAGTCTCAGTATTATTACTATTAAGTGCAATATTGCCGATCTGGTCCGTGTTTCTGACTACACGAATAATGATTGGATTGACAGTCAGTGGTGTCGCTGCAGTCGCGATGACTTATATCGGGGAAGAAATTGCAGAAAAAGATATCGGTTTTGCTATGGGTTTGTATATTTCTGGCACAGCGATTGGCGGTATGGGCGGACGTTTAATTGCTGGGGTGTTAGTCGATTTTATCTCTTGGCAATCTGCTACTTTGATGATTGGTATTTTAAATCTCTGTATTGCAGGCTTATTTTATTACCTATTACCCGCTTCACAACATTTTAAAGCCTATCCAATCAAGCTGAATCGTTTTAAAAACTCATTTAGGCAGAATCTCGCTGATCCGAAACTTCGGGTTTTATTCCTGCAAGGTTTTATCTTGATGGGCTGCTTTGTCTCGGTATTTAATTATCTGAGTTATCGCTTGATCCAAGCGCCATTTGAGTTATCTCATGTCTGGATTGGCGTGATTTCGATTACTTATTTGGCTGGTATTTATAGCTCCCCTCGAGCAGCACACTGGGGACGGCATTATGGCAAATTCAGAATATTGGCAGCCATGATCCTGATGATGCTTGTGGGCTTGGCGCTGATGCTGATTGATCAGTTGGTTATTGTTTTTATTGGATTGCTGATTTTTACTTTTTCTTTCTTCGCTGCCCATTCGACCGCCAGTAGCTGGGTGTCGATCCAGTCGCTACAGTATCGGGCAGTCGGTTCGTCGCTGTATTTATTTTGCTATTACCTGGGTTCAAGCGTGTTGGGGAGCTCAAGCGGATTGGTGTGGGAAAGCTATGGCTGGATAGGATTAACTGTGTTTATTGCCGCGTTATTACTGACGGGTTTGTCATTCAGTTTAAAACTCCGTTCAAATTAGAGATTCTGTCCAGTCTTTCAACCTAATAAATAAGATAAATTTCTTTTTTGAAATATTTAAACTTTAGATTTAAGGGACAAATAGAAAGTGATTCAGTTAGTCTCTGATTTTGTATAAATTATAATCAAGCAAGCTAGGGCTGATTCATGGTAAAATAATCGGCTTTCATCTTTGATCTTATTTTTAGATCTCCTATCATCTGCCAGCCGAGAATTGCTAGCCATGTCTACTGCTTATACCATGCAGACTGCGCCAAAAGCGTTGTTTGATTACGACAAATATTGGGCGTCTTGTTTTGACCCTGCGCCATTTTTGCCGATGTCACGCGAGGAAATGGATCAACTCGGCTGGGACAGCTGTGATTTTATTTTAGTTTGTGGTGATGCTTATATCGATCATCCATCTTTCTGTTCAGGCATTATTGGCCGTACTTTGGAAGCCCAAGGCTTCCGTGTCGGCATTATTGCACAGCCAGACTGGACCAGCGTGGATGCGTTCCGCGTTTTGGGTAAACCGAATATTGCCTGGGGTGTGACGGCAGGTAACATGGATTCCATGATCAACCGTTATACGGCTGACCGTAAAATCCGTTCTGATGATGCCTATTCACCAGACAATCAGCCAAACAAACGTCCAGACCGTGCGGCAACCGTGTATTGTCAGCGTGTCCGTGAAGCTTATCCGGATGTACCGGTATTGCTCGGCGGTATTGAAGCATCGTTACGTCGTATTGCGCATTATGATTACTGGTCAGACAAAGTCCGTCGTTCAGTCTTGATGGATTCAAAAGCCGATCTTTTGATGTACGGCAATGGTGAACGCTCAATCACTGAAATTATGCATCGTCTGGCGCGTGGCGAGAAAATTCACGAGATTACTGATGTTCGCGGTACAGCGTTTATTGTGAATAAACACAACCGTGCCTCTAAAGCCAAATTTGTTGAAATCGCATCGAATGATGTGGATGCGATTGGCCGTGTGGATCCAATTATTAACCCTTATGTCATGACTGAAGATATCGACGGTTGTGAGATTGAACAAGGGAAAGATTCTAGCCAGTACCAAGGTTTTCAAAAAGAACATGTAGCTAATCCGATTGTGCGAGCAGGGGATGACTTAGATCCTGATACGCAAATTGTGCAACTGCAACCGGCTTCTAAAGCGATTAAACATAAGTTACCGCCGCGCGAATTGGCCGTAATTCGTTTGCCTGCTTTTGAAGAAGTGGCTGCAGATCCAGTGCTCTACGCACATGCCAACCGTATTCTGCATTTGGAAACCAATCCAGGGAATGCGCGTGCCATGGTGCAAAAGCATGGTGAACGTGATGTCTGGCTGAATGCGCCGCCAATTCCGTTGACTACCGAAGAAATGGACTATGTGTTTGACTTGCCTTATGCACGTCTGCCGCATCCTGCTTATGGCAATGCACGTTTCCCGGCATTCGACATGATCAAGTTCTCTGTGAATATCATGCGTGGTTGTTTCGGTGGTTGTACTTTCTGTTCAATCACAGAGCATGAAGGTCGTATTATTCAGAACCGTTCTGAAGAATCAATTTTGCGTGAAGTAGAAAAAATCCGTGATACCGCACCGGGCTTCACGGGTATTATCTCGGACTTGGGTGGCCCAACAGCCAACATGTACCGTTTGGCCTGTAAAGATCCTGAGATTGAAAAGAACTGTCGTAAACCGTCATGTGTATTCCCGGGCGTGTGCCAAAACCTGCATACCGACCATGCGCCATTGACGCAGTTATACCGTAAAGCGCGCTCTTTACCAGGCATTAAAAAGATTCTGATTGGTTCAGGCCTACGTTATGACCTGGCGGTTTTAAACCCTGAATATGTCAAAGAACTTGTAACCCATCATGTGGGTGGTTACTTGAAGATTGCACCTGAGCATACCGAGAAAGGCCCACTCAATAAAATGATGAAGCCGGGTATTGGGACGTATGACCGCTTCAAGCAAATGTTTGATCGTTATAGTAAAGAAGCCGGTAAGGAACAATACTTGATTCCTTACTTCATCGCGGCGCATCCGGGTACCACCGATTACGACATGATGAATCTGGCGATTTGGTTGAAGAAGAATGGTTTCCGTGCTGATCAGGTACAGACCTTCTATCCTTCACCAATGGCGACTGCAACCACCATGTACTACACTGGTAAAAACCCGCTGGCGAAAGTGGCGCGTTATACTGAAAATGTCGACATTGTGAAAGGTGAGAAACGTCGTCGTCTGCACAAAGCTTTCTTGCGTTATCATGATTCGAACAACTGGCCGTTATTGCGTGAAGCCCTGAAAGAAATGGGTCGTCAGGATTTGATTGGTAATTCGAAACAGCATTTGATTCCGACTTATCAGCCTGTAGGCAGCGCAGACGGTCAGTATCAATCGGCGCGTAAGAAAAACTCGACGGTTGCAGGTGATTCGCAAAAACGTACCGGTGAGCAAGGTAATCGTAGCAAGGCTGCACAAGCTCAGTCACGTCCTTCAAATACCAAGAAACGTCCTGAACGTGGTCAAATTCTGACCCAGCACACTGGTTTACCACCACGTGAAACAGGCGATGCCAAAAAACCGTTTGGTGGGCCAAAGCCTAAAGCGAAGTCCAAATCACGTGCATAATTAAGTTAATAAAAAAGACACTTCGGTGTCTTTTTTTAGCTCTTGGGTAAAGTAACGTAGCCTGAGCTTGTTCGGTGAAAGTGTAAAAGAATATATTATTTGGACTAAGTTCTTTAAAAAAGTGATATAAAAATAACACTTTGTCGGAATTGTCCTACAGTTGGGCAGATATGTATTGCGATCAATTCCATGGATGTTTTAGAGTGCATTATCAGTACTTTAAATCCACTTTCATTGGCATCTAGAGAGATGTCACTTTAGGTAACACAGAATCGAGTTTTGATACTGGTTGTATGGGTATTTAAACAGATTGGTTGTTAGCTCTATTTAAAATAAAGCGTGGGTTTATACTGCACAACAATAAAACAAAAATGATTATAAGAATGCAAGGATTTAGGCATGACCACCTATATTATGATTGGGAGTTTCCTGCTCTTCTGTGTCGTGCTCATGGCATGGAAAAAGCTCGGAAATAATTCCAAACCACAAGACAGCGCGTTAAAGCAGCGTGCTATTTTTAACCTGAATGAGCAATTGACCTTCACTCGCCTGAGAGAAGTATTACCTGAATACATTATTCTGGCACATGTTTCCTATGATGCCTTAATGACGACTAAATTTAACCGGACTCGACATAAGTACCGCAACCTGACTGCAGATTTTGTAATTCTGGATCAGCAGCACCAGATTCTAGCCGTGGTGGGAGTAGATGACCCATTAATTTTGAAGCGTCCCCAGCAGACGGGTTTTCAGGATGCATTACTAACCATGGCAGGTTATCGGGTAATTCGTTACGATGATGTGCCAGAATATTATCAGTTGCGCCAGGACTTCTTGCAGGAGCAAGCGCAAATGCAGAAAATGCCCAAATATACAGTTAGCAATGATCTGAAAAAATATTATTTATATTCGGATTTAGAGCGCAGTAAAATCAAAGCAGTCGGTTAAAACAAAAAGGCATGCCAGAAGCATGCTTTTTTTTATGAATATCGATCTTGAAACATTATTCCGGTTTAACCGCCACGACAGTCAGTTCGACCAATACCCGTGGATCATAGAGTTTTGCTTCGACACAGGTACGAGGCAGGGCTTCGATATCAGCGACCCAGGCATCCCAGACTTCATTGAAGGCTGCATAATCTTTTTCAATGTCTTTCAAATAGATAGTTACCGACATGATGTGACTTTTGTCGGTACCGGCATCTGTCAGAAACTGGTCAATAATATCTAAAGTCTGTTGGGTTTGCCCTTTAATATCCAGTTCAACATCTGTGGCCAGCTGGCCGGCAAGATGTACCAGATTACCGGCAATAGCAATTTCCGAAAAGCGTTTCGATACGTGTAAACGTTCAACTGTCATGTTGTTCATCCTGAGTTTTGGGCATCAGGGCTGCGACCAATGCAGTCAGCAGACAACCCACCGCCAGATAGATGGCTACATAATGCCATGAACCATCCGCCCAAATCACCAGTGCCGCTGCAATAAATGGGGTAAAACCCCCACCAATGATACTCGCCACCTGATAACCAACTCCGGCACCGCTGTAGCGGTATTCTGTGCCAAACAAGGAGGTGAAAATCGGTTGATGGACACTAACCACCATATCGTGTGCGATGTTCGCCAGTAAAATTGCCCCGACGATAATCATCCAGGTGTTTTGTGCATCGAGTGCCATAAAGAAGGGAAAGGCTGAAAGCGCACCAATCAAACCACCCCAGACACACATTTTCTGATGATTGAATTTATCCGCCAGCCAGGCAAAAAATGGAATACTGAAACAGCTAATAGCTCCGACCATCAGGGTGATATTCAGAAAGAACTGTTTATCCATGCCCAGATTACTGGTCGAATAGTTCAGGGCAAAGTTGGTAACCAGATACATGGTCAGCAATTCGGTTAGACGTAAGGCAATGATATAAAAGAAAGCTTTAGGATGTTTGCTAATGGCCTGCAAGATCGGCAGCTTTTCTGGCTGATGGTCTGCTTTCACCACCTTTTCTACAAACTCTTGCGATTCATCCTGATCACGGCGGATCCACATTGCCACAGCTAACAGTACGATGCTGGCCAGAAAGGGAATACGCCATGCCCACTCGGCAAAGGCTTCTTCACCCAGTGTCGCAATAATAATCGACACTGCACCGGTCGCCAGAACCAAACCGACGCCGTAACCGACCTGAACGCCACTGCTATAAAAGGCTTTTTTACCCTTGGGTGCATTTTCAACTGCCATCAGAGCTGCGCCGCCCCATTCACCACCGACAGCAAAGCCTTGTAAGGCACGGCAAAACACCAGCAGTACCGGAGCCCACCAGCCAATTGCTTCAAAATTTGGCAGCAGACCAATCCCGACCGTGGAAATTCCCATCAGGATTACCGTAAGTACCAGCATTTTTTTACGGCCGAGCTTGTCACCAAAGTGACCAAATACCACACCACCTAAAGGACGAAACAGGAAGCCGACCCCAAAGGTGGCCAGTGCCGCCAAGGTGCCCATGTTCTCGCCAATACTGGGGAAAAACTGATCTTTAAAAATTAAGGCTGCAACAATGCCATAAAGGAGAAAATCATACCAATCGACAACAGCACCAACAAAACTAGACAGCGCAGCTTTACGTGCGCGTTGTTCTTGAACAACAGAAGAATTTACAGAAGACATGCAGGAGGGGATTCCATGAGTTACATCAGAGTTGCCCTGCAATATTCGGATTTGATCGTCACGCTAATCACAGGACAGCATGCTGAAAGTAAAGGTGATTTTCAGCATCTCAGCACATACATGGATAATGCATTGCGCAGATAGAGTACTCTAAAAAATCAAAATGTAAAAACAAAGTTGCCGTATTTTTAAACTGATGCCTAAAACGTGATCAAAAAAGGTTTAGAGTAGCAATAACTGGGTTTCAGTTTCGGGGACGCTGAGCTGATACACGCCGACGCCGATCAGCCGAAATTGCATCTGCGGGGCAATATGCAGGTCGTCGAGCAGTAAGTCCAAGGCTTGGGCTAATTCCTGTGGGCTACGCAGCACCTGTTTAAAACTTTTACTGTGTTGCATCACCTGAAAATTCTTGAGTTTTAATTTGACCGTAACGCCGCGAGCTGAAAGCTGTTTCTTTTGCAGACTTTGCCATACTTGTCCAAGTAAAGGTTCCCAATAGGGGCGACATTGGTTCAGATGCAGGTCATCATCAAAAGTGGTTTCTTTGGAAATTTGCTGGCGTTCCCGTTCCACTTCGACCGGCCGTTCATCAATGCCTTGAGCATACAAAAATAGCCGCCGTCCATATTTGCCAAATTGCTGAATCAGTAAGGCTTCATCAATTTGCTGTAAATCGCCTAAAGTTTCTAGATTCAGGCTTTTCAGTTTTTCTTGGGTGACTTTCCCCACACCGGGAATTTTTTTCAGGGGTAGATTCTGGATAAATCCCTGAACTTGTGACGGCTTAATCACACAGATCCCATTCGGTTTGTGCCAGTCCGAAGCAATTTTAGCGAGAAACTTGTTAGGTGCTACTCCAGCAGAAGCGGTTAATCCGGTGGCTTGAAGAATATCCTCGCGAATTCGCATGGCGACTTCGGTAGCACTTGGGATTTGTTTTAAATTTTCTGTGACATCCAGAAAGGCTTCATCTAGAGACAGTGGTTCAATCAGGGAAGTATATTGTTGGAAGATCTGATGAATCTGTGCCGATACCTGCCGGTATTTGGCAAAATCTGGCTCAATCACGATAACTTGAGGACACAGTTTGCGCGCCTGCCCCATGGACATGGCAGAACGCAGGCCATAAACCCGTGCCGGATAGGAGGCAGCCGCGACCACCGCCCGAGGATGATGCGAGGCTATCACCACAGGTAAGTCTTTCAGTTCTGGACGTTCACGCAGCTCAACCGAGGCATAAAACGCATCCATATCGATATGAATAATTTTGCGCATATCCGCTATCTTAAGGGGCTTTAATCGGATTGGGAAGCGAAGGCTGAGTTGAGTAAATAGGGCTGCGGTTCGCTGAGCAGGACGACTTTTGTCCCTTGTCTCTCGGCAGCCTGAATCAGAAGTTGCAAACTTTTTGGGGTGTCATCGGCAAGACGGGGTAAAAATTGCAGCGGCTGGTTTAAAGGCTGAAAAAAATCATCCCAATGCACCGGAATCACCACTTTGGGTTTGAGCATTTTCAAAGTTTCAGCCAGATATTGTTGCTGATAGGCAGAAGATTGTCTGGAGAGCTGGGCAATGCCTAAAAATAAAGTATCGACCTGTAGGTTTTTAAATTGATCTGGTATAAATCCGGTACTGGCCTTGACCAGAATCTTATGTCCCGCATGTTCAATTAGGTAATCGAAACTGCCACCTTCCTTAAATTCGGAAAATTTAGCCGGAAGCGTTAAAGGCTGCAGCAGCTCTTCGCCTAAATCATCATTTACCGCTGTGGGTGGGGTATGTTGTGAGGGAATTGCCGTGATCTGAAAATGGCCCCATTGCTGTACTTGCCTTGGCTTAACCAGCTGTAATTGCTGTGGAGTAACTTTGGGATTTTCCCGGGCGATATTCAGGGTGCTAGGCGAACCGACGACAACGGTTTCGGGAAGCATCTCCAGTAAGAGTAAGGCCGGTACATCCAGAACATGGTCATAATGCGAATGACTGACCAGAATGGCTTGGGTTCGGCTCAATTCATGGTGCTGCACCAGTTGTTCAAGGAGTAGCCTGTCACTTTGAATAGGGCGGCTAAGCACTTGCCACAAAGATGGCCGGCTAAAGAAACCATCGATCAGAATCTGATCGTGGCCATCATCGAGTAACAGGGTGGACACACCGAAAAATTTAACGGTGAGACCATGAATGGATGTACCAGTTTTCGGCTGCCAAGCTTTAAAGTCGCTGAGTTTTCCTGAAGCTTGCAACAGATAAGCCAGCATACCCGCGATGAGCAGGAGAAGAATCACCAGACCGAGTAAAACGCCTTTTATCCATTTCAATCTTTTTATTTCCTTATTGTTTTGTTTTTATAAAGAACCTATTTTCAGGCGATCAACTTTATTTCACCTGCTCTTCAGATGAAGGTGCTGCAATCGCATTCTTCTTGAGAAAATCCAGCCATTGCTGTTCTGAGCCATAAAATACATTCAGGTCTACAGGAGTGGTAATGCCGGAAATTTCCCCCTGACTGGTATGTTGCCAAAACGTCCATTTGGGCTGATCTTTTAAATCAGGCAGACCCTTGTATTCACGTACCCAGAGCGGTACATCAGGAAAATGTCCTGCCAGTACAATATTATAAAAAGCTTTAGAAATATAGAAAATCGGCTGCTTGCCATAATGTTTTTTCAGGGCATCGTGCATCACCTGAATTTCGTTTAAAAGCTGCTCTTTAGAATAGGTATTGATGCATTTGCTGTCATATTCCAGATCAATCACTGGCGGTAAGGCATCTGGTTTATTGGGAACAGAGTCAATAAAGTTCTGTGCCTGAATGCTACCCTCGCGGCAGAGGCGATAGAAATGATAGGCACCGACCAGAAAGCCGCGTTCCCGGGCCTTGAGCCAGTTTTCCTGAAAACGGGTGTCTTTAAAGTTGCCGCCTTCAGTGGCTTTCAGATAAACAAAACGGTATTTTTCAGGCGAAATCTGCTGCCACTGAATCTCTTTTTGATGATGCGATACATCAAAACCCTGAATAGGATAATCGGCTGCATGGGCAGACGGTGCTTTCATCAGGCAGAGATAGACCATGGCGATCGTGATCACAGTGATCAGAATGCCCAGCCCAATCAAGAGCGATTTATGAACTCTGTTCGGAGCCTGATTTTTTTGCATTTTCAGTCCTTGCCTATATGTGATTTAGCCTAAAACTTACAATCAGCCCAAAGTGAATATAGCGCATCAAACCGGGGTGTTTTTAGGAATATGCCAGAAAATATAGGCCGCAATAATATTGATGCAGCCTAAACAGATCAGTGATACATGAAAAGCAGCCACCAGATTGTCAGCGCCGTAATAGGCACTCAGCATGTTCACCAGTGTTCCTGCCAGTGCCACCCCGATACTCATTGACAGCATCATGATCATCGACAGGAAACTGTTGCCGCTACTGGCATCCTGCTGGCTTAAGTCCTTTAAGGTCAGGGTATTCATCGACACGAATTGCAGTGAATTTAAAATGCCGAAGATAAAGAAATGAATCGCACGGAGCCAGATTGGGGTTTCCGCCGTGGTCAGGGCAAAACTGGCAATACATAGACCTACCAGTAAGGTATTGACCAGCAAGACCCGACGGTAGCCAAAACGCTGAATGATGTTGCGGATAATCGGTTTGGAGGCCAGCGAACCAAGCACAGTCGGAATCATCAATAAACCGGTAATAAAAGGTTCGAAACCGAAAGCCACCTGCAACATCAGCGGCAGTAAAAACGGAATCGAGTTACCGCCGAGACGGGCAAAGAAATTACCCAAAATACCAATCGCATAAATTTTATTTTTAAACAGCCGGCTGCGAAACAGGGCGTTGCTATGGGTATGCGAATGATAGGCATAAACCAAGGTGGCCAATAAACCGGCTAGAATCAGGCTCAGGCTCCACCACAGCGAGTTTTGTGGACTGGCAAAATTTTCAATTCCCAGACAGAGGCCCACCATGGCCACGACCAGCAAGATAAAGCCCCAATAATCAAAGCGAGCGACTGTAGGTTCAAGTACATTCGGCATGGCCTTAAAGGTAATCAGTGCGCCCAGCAAGCCAATCGGCAAATTGATCAGGAAAATCCAATGCCAGGACAGATATTCGACCATCCAGCCACCTAGGGTCGGCCCAATTAAAGGACCAATCAGGCCGGCCAGACTCATCAGGCTCATAGCGGCCAGAAATTGGGTACGGGGAATGATCTTCAGCATCGCCAAACGGCCGACCGGCAGCAATAATGCACCACCGATCCCTTGAAAGATCCGGTACACCAATAATTCATTCAGGCTACTTGACCAGGCACAGCCCAAAGAGGCCAAAGAGAAAATAATAATCGCAGCAAAATAGGTATTTCTAACCCCGAACCGGTCTGCCAGCCAGCCACTTAAAGGAATGCAGGCTGCCACAGACAGCACATAAGCCACAACCACACTATGCATGCGTAGCGGATCTTCCTGCAAATTTTGGGCAATTGCAGGTAGGGCGGTATTAATAATGGTGGTATCCAGCCCCTGCATGAAAAAGCCAATCGAGACCAACAAGACCAGCAGTCTGAACTCGGGATCTAAGGCTTGATGCGTAGGCGTGGCATTCATAATTCTGGAAAACTGAAAATTTTGAATAGTTTAAAGGAATCAGTCGAGTCTGTCGTATATAAAGCGTGTCAACTTTTATAGCAGTGTTGTGTCAAGTAACTGCAACCGATCTGTCATGGCACTGCAATGCTCTGGTTATAAATTGGTCACGAATTCTTCATGATAGATCAACAAAAAATGAAATTAAAATTAAAGTCTTTGATAGTGGCCATGCTGGCTGTGGGGATGGTGGCATGTGGAAGTGAGAATGAAAATGAAACACCGGTTCCAATCGTCGAGGCTACACCGAACTCGATCGAGTTAAGCAAATTAGCTGCTTATGAATCGGGTATGTTTGCGCAAAGTGCAGCAGAAATTCCGGCCTTTGATGCCGAGAGTCAACGCCTATTCGTGGTCAATGCCAAAGAAGGCGTATTGGATGTACTGGATTTAAGTCGACCTGATCAGCCGAAAAAAATAACATCTATCACGGTCGATGACATTGCGCCAGAGGCTGAGGTCAACAGTGTCGCGGTACATAATGGCATTGTCGCCATTGCGATTCAGGCTGCTGTGAAAACCGATCCTGGCTATGTGGCCTTATATCAGGCCAAAGACCTGAGTAAGCTGGCCCACGTACAGGTGGGTGCCTTGCCGGACATGTTGACTTTCACACCGGATGGTCAAAGCTTGCTGGTGGCCAATGAAGGCGAGCCTTCTGATGATTATCAGGTCGATCCAGAAGGTTCAGTGTCTGTCATTAGTCTGGCCAATTTAAAAGCCCCGATCGTTCGTACAGCAGACTTTAAGGCCTTTAATGGATGGGAAGCAGCATTGCGTGAACAGGGCATCCGCATTTTCGGACCAAAGGCCAGCACAGCTCAGGATTTTGAACCTGAGTACATCACTGTTTCAAAAGATGGAAAAACCGCCTGGGTTGCCTTACAAGAAAACAATGCCTTGGCCAAAATTGATGTGGCTTCTGCCAAGGTACTCGCTGTTTATCCATTTGGCTTCAAAGATCATGGCATGAAGGGTCATGGCATGGATGTCAGCGATGCGGATGGTGTCGACGGTAAAGGCAAAATCAATATTCAAACTTGGGCCAATGTACGTGGCTTATATATGCCAGATGCGATTGCAAGTTTTGAGGTCGCCGGCAAAACCTATATTGTGTCTGCCAATGAAGGCGATGCCCGTGCCTGGGTTGAAAACAATCCTGCATATTTCAATAACGATACCAGCCAGGGCTTTGTAGAAGAATGGCGGGTGAAACACTTGGTCCATGCCAAAGGTTTTGACCGCCGTCTGGGCGATGATTTACCAGCCCATCTTCGGGTATTGGCCAAAGGTGCAGAACTCAATCCAACTAACTTTGCCTACTGCGGTGCTATTGTAGGGGATGCCAAAGACTGCCGTGAAGATCATCTGTTGGGCCGTTTAAATATTACGTGGACCGAAGGCTATCAAAAAAATGCCGATGGTACAGCCAAACTGAATGAACGGGGCAATCTGGTCTATGATCATTTATATAGCTTTGGTACACGCTCGGTCAGTATCTGGGTGGAAAATGATCAGCAGACCGGTTTAGAACTGGTATGGGATTCGGGCGATCAGTTTGAGCAGTATATTGCCAAACATCATCCTGAGATTTTCAACTTTAATCATGAAGAAGCCGGACTGGATAATCGCAGTGACAATAAAGGGCCGGAACCTGAAGGGGTGACCTTGGGGCAGATTGGTCAAAAAACCTTTGCCTTTATTGGGCTGGAGCGTGTCGGTGGCATCATGGTATATGATGTGTCTACACCTGCATCACCAGTCTTTGTGCAATATATGAATTCACGTGATTTTAAAGCGACTACAGCGCAGATTGAAATGGGACAAGCCGGTGATTTAGGACCGGAAGGTTTGGTATTTATCCCCGCCAAAGACTCCCCGAATAAGAAACCCCTCCTGGTGGTCGGCCATGAAGTCAGTGGCAGTACCACGATTTATCAAGTAAATCTCAAGTAGTCAAAAGCTTTTAAATTCAGGGCACTTCGGTGCTCTTTTTTGTAAGGTGACCATATATATGACAGTCTTGTCATTAAAATGAAATAAAACCGTCATAATCTTGGGCCAACTTTTCAGCACTGCTGAAATCTCCTCGCGTATAGGTTTGTTTTTATGACAATCGAGATTTTGATGGTGATCGGCTTCTGTTTGGCCGCTTACTCTATTGTCGGAAATGATGTACCTCAAACCTTAGGGACATTTATTTCTTCGAATTCACATCGCCCATGGTGGGTATTGTGGATTTATATCAGCTCAATTTTAATTGTCGTATTGGTCTATGGTTGGTATGCATCTGGGGTGGGTGATGCCTCATACGGTCGTTTAGAAACGATTCCTTTCCCTGAAGGTGGCATTACCTGGCTGTACATTGTGCCGCCAATTCTACTGTTGATGCTGACCAAATACGGGATTCCAGTCAGTACCACTTTCCTGGTGCTTACGATTTTCTCTCCCGCCAGCTTAGGCTCGATGATGGTCAAATCGATGATGGGCTATGCGGTGGCCTTTGTGGTGGCGATTGTCATCTATCGTTTTGTGGTCAAGCAGCTGGCACGCCATTTTGCCAAGACACGTCATCAGGAACACTCCAAGGTCTGGATGGGCTTGCAGTGGGTATCTACCGGTTTCCTGTGGAGCCAATGGCTGATTCAGGATCTGGCCAACATCTTCGTGTATGTGCCGCGTCAGGTACCGTTTGAATTCCTGATGTTTGCGATTACGGTATTCGTAGTCTTGCTGGGTGTGATTCTGTATCAACGTGGCGGGGCTATCCAAAACATTGTCGACACCAAAACCGGTGTGACCGACATTCGTGCTGCAACGATTATCGACTTCATGTATGCCATTATCCTGTTAGTTTTTAAAGAGTGGAGCAACATTCCAATGAGTACCACCTGGGTATTCCTGGGATTACTCGCAGGTCGTGAATTTGCCATGTCGATGATTCTGGATGAAGTCAACAAACATCGTACTTCACGTAATGTCAGTGCAGATGCCATGAAACTGATGTTCGGTCTGGCCATGTCGGTCATTCTGGCAACAACTTTGCCGATGTTTTATGACTTTGTGACGAATTATGGTCAATAAGTCCTGATATTAAAAATCCAATAAAAAAGCGAGCCAGGTGCTCGCTTTTTTCTTAATTGGAACGGTTTAAACCACAAATCTTTGCGGATGGCCTAAATTGGTTAAAGTTGTATAAATTTCTTCTTCGTGTTCGCAAATGATCAGTTTGGCGCGATGCTGTGGCGGTAAAAAACCATCTTCGACCGCACGGTCCAGCTGTGCAATCAAGGCATCATAGAAACCATTCACGTTATACAGCATCATCGGTTTCTGGTGCTGGTTCAGCTGCCCCCAGGTGGCAATTTCCAGAATTTCCTCAAACGTGCCCAGTCCACCCGGTAGTGCTACAAAGGCACAGGCCCGCTCAGCCATCATAGCCTTGCGTTGATGCATGCTGGTCACCACATGTAATTCAGTGAGCTGGTTATGGGCAATTTCATAATCCAGCATAAATTCGGGAATCACCCCAACGGCTTCACCGCCGTGCTGGATCATGGCATCCGCGACCTGTCCCATCAGGCCGATACTGGCGCCACCATAGACCAGTCCGAAACCATGTTCTGCCAGTCCTTGCGAGAGATGAATGGCTTTTTCTAAATAAACCGGTTTGTTGCCTGCACGTGAACCACAATAGAGTGCCACTAGAGGGCGAGTTGTTTTTGGGGAGTTGTCTTTAAAATAATCTGTCATTTGAATTACGCTTTGCATTTATTTTCTTCACCTTATCATTTTTCTTTCTTGTGACTCTAGCTTAATTAATAAATATGACAATTCTGTGAGCAGCTGCATTTTCACTGCATTACAGCCAGGCAAAATTCATCGATAAACAGCCATGAAAAAGGGTGAATTTCGATTTGATCTTGCTATACTAAAAATTGGTTTCACAACAATAGAACGAAAATGGGTAGTGGTAGTTGGCCGTGTAACTCTATAAATCGCCGTCAAGTAATTGGTATTGTTCAATATCAAAAATATTATGCTGTTTCATTACAGTCTCGGTTCATTCAATGCTGCAGTCCTGAGTTTCAGGAGCCAAGCGTATGATCTTTGAATGGATGTCGGACCCTTCAGCCTGGGTCGGTTTACTCACATTAATTGTTCTTGAGATTGTACTCGGGATCGACAATCTGGTTTTTATTGCCATTTTGGCGGAGAAACTGCCACCAGAACAGCGTAATGCCGCGCGGATTGTGGGCTTAATGCTGGCCCTAGTGATGCGTTTGATCTTACTGGCCTCGATTGCCTGGGTAGTGACCCTCACTGATCCACTATTCCACATCTTTGATCATGCTTTCTCAGGTCGAGATCTGATTCTATTGTTTGGTGGGGTGTTCCTGCTGTTTAAAGGCACCATGGAACTGCATGAGCGTCTGGAAGCCAAACCGGTCATCAAAGAAGAAAATCCGGTCCATGCAGTATTCTGGATGGTGATTGTCCAGATCGTGGTGCTGGATGCCGTTTTCTCATTGGACAGTGTGATTACTGCGGTTGGCATGGTTAAAGACCTGTCAGTCATGATGATTGCCGTGATTATTGCCATCGGGATTATGCTCTGGGCATCCAAAGCCCTGATGGATTTCGTCAACAGGCATCCGACCGTAGTGATTCTGTGTCTGGGCTTCCTGATGATGATCGGTTTCTCGCTGGTGGTCGAAGGCTTCGGTTTCCATATTCCGAAAGGCTATCTGTATGCTGCGATTGGTTTCTCGGTGATTGTCGAATTTATTAACCAGACCATGAAACGCAATCAGGAAAAAATGGTGACTACTACGGATATGCGCTACCGTACTGCTTCAGCAGTGATGCGGATGCTGGGTGGTAAACCTGCTCAGGACAATGATTCTTCTGAACCGGAAGATGTTCTGGCAACCCGTGCCTTTGCCGATGAAGTCTTTAATGATGACAATGGCATCTATCATAGTGTCATGGTACAGGGCGTACTGGGTCTGTCTGAACGTCCGGTCAAATCAGTGATGACACCGCGTCCTGAGCTAGAATGGATTGATCTGGACAATGATGCTGACAGTATCAAAGAACAGTTATTGCAGATGAGTCATTCACGTCTGATCGTTGCACGTGGTGAACTGGACAATATTGCCGGGGTGGTACTGACCCATAAAGTCCTGAATGAATACATTGAAACCGGGGTGCTGGATTTTGAAAAGCACTTACGTGAACCGGTGATCGTGCATGAAAATGCCCAGGTACTGATGGTGATGGAGCAATTGCGTCAGGCTCCATTGCAGATGGCGATTGTCCTGAATGAATATGGTTCGATTGAAGGGATTGCCACCCCAATTGATGTACTGGAAGCGATTGCTGGTGAATTCCCGGATGAAGATGAGCTGCAAGCCGCCGCAGAAAGCCTGGAAGATGGTAGCCTGATTCTGGATGGTTCTACCGATATTCGTCACGTTTCCTTATTGCTGGATCGTGATCTGGTCAATGAAACCGAAGAATATTCAACTTTATCTGGTTATGTATTGTTCCATATGGCACGTTTACCGCATAGTGGTGAAAAGTTTGAAGCAGACGGGCATATCTTTGAGGTCGTGACGATGGACGGTCATAAGATCGACAAAGTGCATATCATTCCGCAGCTTCCTGCACAGGACTAGACTCTAGCCAATGTTTGGCCTGTAAAGTTTGCTAAAATAGCCCGCATTGTCGGGCTATTTTTATGGAACTGAAATGTCAGAAGCATGTCCATGTGGACAAGGCGAATATCACAGCTGTTGTCAGCCACTGCATGCAGAGCAAAAGGTCGCAGAGACTGCACAGCAACTCATGCGTTCCCGTTACAGTGCCTTTGCCAAGCATGAAATCGATTACATTAAAACCACGACTGCGCTGGGTCAGCAACAGGCGCTGGACCTGCAGGCAATTAGTGAATGGAGTAAAGCCAATCAGTGGTTAAAACTTGAACTTGTTCAAATCAATGAAAAACTAGATAAAAATCATGCCTTGGTCGAGTTTAAGGCACATTATCATGATGGCAAGCAGGCACAGGTTCATCATGAAGCTTCGCATTTTGTGAAGTTTGAAGGTCGCTGGTATTTTCTGGATCCGACTACAAACCAGACCATCACCATGAAACAGGCCTGCATTTGTGGCTCGGGGAAAAAATTTAAGCAATGTTGTGCCGGATTCTTATAACTTTCACACAGATTTAGCTTAGAATAGCCGCCATCTCAAAGCCTCAGGTGGAAGCAGGGCGATGTTACTGACCGTCATCTATATTATTGCAATTACCGCTGAAGCCATGACCGGGGCATTGTCCGCTGGCCGGCGCAGCATGGACTGGTTTGGCGTGATGATTATTGCTTGTGTTACTGCACTGGGTGGCGGTTCGGTCCGCGATGTTCTGCTCGGACATTATCCCTTGACCTGGGTCAAACATCCCGAATATCTGGTGCTGACCTGTTGCGCAGCCTTCGTGACGATCCTGATTGCCAAATGGATGCGACAGTTACGTAATGTCTTCCTAGTGCTGGATGCCTTGGGTCTCATTGGCTTTACCATTATTGGCTGCCAGATTGCCCTGGAAATGGGACATGGTTTTGTGGTCAGCGCCGTCGCCGGTGTTTTGACCGGAGTGTCTGGCGGGATTTTGCGTGACATTTTATGTAATGATGTGCCGCTGGTGTTCCGCCGTGAATTGTATGCCAGTATTGCCTTTGTGTCAGTGATCTTTTACTGGCTCTGTAGTCATTACGGTTTGTCGCAGGATCTGACCATTCTGTCTACCCTGATTTTTGGTTTTAGCTTACGTCTAATCGCCATCTATTTTGGTCTGGAAATGCCAAAATTCATTTATAAAGATGATGATGAGCACTCGGCATCTTCCAAAGACGAATCTTGATTTTTAAATGTATGAAGTGCGGCAATAAAAATAGCCGCATTCAGCTCAATTCGTAGTATAAAAAATACAAAGCAGCCCACCTGTTGAGAAAGCAGCATCTCCCGTTCCACCTGATCAGAGATTTTTGTTATGGATTTAGTTTCTCGCATACAACGCTTACCGATTGGTAGGTTTCACTACACCTTGCTGGTGGTGATTGGACTGGGCTGGATGTTTGATGCGATGGATACCGGATTGATTTCCTTTATCCTGGCCAAAATGGCCGAAGACTGGCAGATGACTGCCGATCAAAAAAGCTGGGTAGTGTCGATCGGTTTTGTCGGCATGGCAATCGGGGCGATTTGTTCAGGTGGCCTGGCAGACCGTTTTGGCCGTAAAACAGTCTTTGCTGCGACTCTGGTCATTTATAGCTTGGCTACAGCGGCCTGCGCTTTTGCACCGAATTTGACCTGGTTGTTGGTGTTTCGTTTTATCGTCGGTTTAGGTCTGGGTGGACAGTTACCCGTGGCAGTGACGCTGGTCAGTGAATATATTCCTGCGCATGTGCGTGGCCGTTTTATCGTATTGCTGGAAAGCTTCTGGGGACTGGGCTGGTTGGTTGCGGCTCTGGTATCGCGCTTTGTCATTCCGGATTTTGGCTGGCAAACCGCTTTCCTGATCGGTGGTCTGCCTGCGCTATATGCGATTGTGATCTGGAAAATGGTGCCGGAATCTATTCCATTTCTGATTAACCGTGGCCGTGTAGAAGAAGCTTCGGCACTGGTGAAAAAGATCGAGCGTCAATGCGGCGTTGAAGTTTATGAAATCTTTGAAGTGAAGCCGGTCGCAGAGAAACAGCATATTTCATTTACCCAGTTGTGGTCGGGTATCTTTGCGCGTCGTACCCTCATGCTGTGGCTGATCTGGTTCGGCATTATATTTTCTTATTATGGCATTTTTACCTGGTTACCAAGTTTGCTGGTCAAAGAAGGCTATAGCATCGTCCAGTCCTTTGAATACGTGCTGATTATGATTTTAGCGCAGTTGCCCGGTTATCTGGTGGCAGCATGGCTGGTCGAAAAACTCGGTCGTAAACCGACCTTGGCAGGTTTCATCGGCATGTGTGCCATCTCGGCATATTTCTTTGGCCAGTCGGGCAGTGTCACCGAAATTGTGATCTGGGGCTGTCTGATGTCCTTCTTTAATCTGGGTGCTTGGGGCGTGCTTTATACCTATACACCAGAACAATATCCAACCAATATCCGTGCTTTTGGTTCAGGCTGGGCTGGCGCAGTAGGCCGAATTGGGGGCATCGCAGCACCTTTTGCTGTCACCCATCTGATGGGCATGCCAAATGGTTTCAGTTATGTCTTCACCATGTTTACTGCGGTTCTGGTTGCCGTTGCAATCGTGATTCTGGTTTTGGGTGAAGAAACCAAAGGCAAGACCCTGGAATCGATGGGCTTATAAACAGAATGATTTTTTAGTTGCTTAGGGCCTATAAAGTGGATATTTTTAGGCCATAAGACACAAATTGTCGCGCTGAACGATTTGATGCCCTTGTGTCATCTACAGCCACGACTTAGCATAAGAAACATTGATACAAAAACGAATTATTTAGGACTATAGGTTGTTATGACAAGCCTTGCGCATCATGCGACAGAAAACCGTTCCGTAGCAGAATTTACCGAACAAGCTTATCTAAATTACGCCATGTACGTGATTATGGATCGGGCACTCCCTCATATTAGCGATGGCCTGAAACCGGTACAGCGCCGGATTGTCTATGCCATGAGTGAGCTGGGCCTGAAATGGACCAGCAAACCGAAGAAATCGGCACGTACGGTCGGTGACGTACTGGGTAAATACCATCCACATGGTGACTCAGCCTGTTATGAAGCCATGGTGCTGATGGCGCAGCCCTTTAGTTATCGTTACCCGTTTATTGAAGGACAGGGCAACTGGGGTTCTCCGGATGATCCGAAGTCTTTCGCAGCGATGCGTTATACCGAAGCCAAGCTTTCCCAGTACAGTGAACTGTTGCTGTCTGAGCTAGGTCAGGGTACCTGTGAATGGCAGGACAACTTTGATGGTTCGATGAAAGAACCGGTGAACTTGCCAGCACGTGTACCGAATATCTTGCTGAATGGTACCACTGGCATTGCAGTTGGTATGGCTACTGACATTCCGCCGCATAATTTGCGTGAAGTAGTCAAAGGTACCATTGCCCTGATTCGTAATCCGAACCTGACCGATGAAAAAATCGCAGAATATATTCCTGCGCCAGACTTGCCGACCAAAGCTGAAATTATCACCCCGCCTGCTGAACTGTTAAAAATTCAGACCACAGGTCGTGGCAGCTACCGCATGCGTGCGGTCTATAGCGTCGATAAAAACGAAATTATTATCACTGAATTGCCATATCAGGTCTCAGGTTCCAAAATTATCACTCAGATTGCCGATCAGATGCAGGCCAAAAAACTGCCATTGGTCAGTGATGTACGGGATGAATCGGATCATGCCAATCCAACCCGTTTAGTGATTGTATTGCGTTCGAATCGTATTGATGCCGAATCGGTGATGAGTCACTTATTTGCTACGACTGATCTGGAATCCAGCTACCGCGTCAACATGAACATGATTGGTGCGGATGGTCGTCCACAGGTGAAATCGATTCGTCGTATTTTGCTGGAATGGATTGAGATCCGTAAAACCACGGTAACGCGTCGTCTACAATATCATCTGAACAAGATCGAAAAACGTCTGCATATTCTCGGTGGTCTGATCATTGCTTATCTGAATATTGATGAAGTGATTCAGATTATCCGTGAAGAAGATCAGCCAAAGCCGGTACTGATGCAGCGTTTTAATATTGACGAGATTCAGGCCGAAGCGATTCTGGAACTAAAATTACGCCATCTGGCCAAGCTTGAAGAAATGGAAATGCGCCGCGAACAGGAAGAACTGGAAGCGAAAGCGGCAGTGATTCGTGAACAACTGGCCAATCCGGAATCTTTAAAAAGCCTAATTATTTCTGAGCTGAAAGACGATGCCAAGAAATTTGGTGATGATCGCCGTTCGCCAATCGTACAACGTGCTGAAGCTGCTGCGATCAATGAAACTGAAATGTTGCCGGCCGATCCGGTGACAGTAGTGTTATCAGAAGCTGGCTGGATTCGCTGTGCCAAAGGTCATGAAGTCGATGCAGAAAATCTGAATTTCCGTGCCGGTGATCAGTACTTGAGTCATGCACAGGGCAAATCCAATCAACGCGTTTATGTATTAGATGACACTGGCCGTAGCTATGCCTTGGCCATCAACACATTGCCATCCGCACGTGGTCTCGGTGAGCCGCTCAGTTCAAAACTGTCTCCTGGCAGTGGGGTAGGTTTTAAACAGGTTCTGGTGGCAGAGGATGAAACTGAAATTCTAGCAGCAAGCAACAAAGGCTATGGCTTTAAAACCCAGGCCAAGCAGCTGGATACCAGTGCCAAAGCCGGGAAAGCTTTCCTGAATTTATCTGAAGGGGCAGAGGTCATGAACCTGCAGCCACTCGATGATGCCACGCATGTTGCACTGCTCAGTTCAGCAGGACGCCTGTTGATTGTTGATTTAGCAGAATTACCTGTATTGAACAAAGGTAAAGGAAATAAATTGATACAACTTGAAGGGTGTGATCAAATTTTGTCCATGACAATATTCAAGCTTGATGAAATAATTCAAGTGCTTGCAGGACAACAGCAGTTAAAATTAAAAGGGGATGATTTGCGCAAATATATCGGCAAGCGCGGTACGAAAGGACAGCTTTTACCACGCGGATATCAAAAAGCAAATAAACTGTTGATTCAAAGATAAGACTAGCATCCATCCTGTGAAATACGTTATATATGAACAACGATTCAACAAGATGGATGCAATATTGCACATATACAAGTCTAAAAATGGCGTGTGATATTGAAAAAAACAGTTGAAATACTAAGGATTATGATTGGAGAGATGGCCATTATGGAAAAAATTTGGTTTGCTGAATACCAAAAAACAGGGATTCCAGAAACAGTAGAATTACCAGCAGAAAATACTTCTCTAGTAGATGTTTTTGAGCGTAATTTCCAAAAATTCGGCTCGCGTGATGCCTTTATCTTTATGGATAAGGCCATGACTTTCAATGAACTGGAAGAGGCGAGCCGTAAGTTTGCAACTTATCTACAAAGCTTGGGGTTGGCAAAAGGTTCACGTGTGGCAGTGATGATGCCAAACGTTCTTCAGTATCCGGTTGTGGCACTTGGGGTGTTCCGCGCAGGTTTGGTACTGGTCAACGTGAATCCACTCTACACATCGCGTGAACTTGAGCATCAATTGAATGACTCTGGCGCTGAAGTGCTGGTGATTATTGAGAACTTTGCTTCTGTTTATCAAGCAATTATTGGTAAAACACCAGTGAAGCATGTCGTAGTAGCTTCTGTCGGTGACATGCTGGGTGCCTTGAAAGGAACACTGGTAAATTTTGTATTGCGTTCTGTACGCAAGCAAATTCCAGCTTGGGATATTCCAGGCCATGTGAGATTTAATACGGCGTTATCTAAAGTTAATCCAAGCAACTATAAACGCCCTGAATTGACCCTTAGCGATACAGCAGTTCTTCAGTACACAGGTGGTACGACGGGTGTATCTAAAGGTGCTGAACTGACACATCGTAACCTAGTTGCGAACATGTTGCAGTGTGACGGGATCTTCCAGAGTAAATTTGGTGCGCAAGATGGTCAGCCAGATGACCGTATTTTCTGTGCTTTGCCGCTTTATCATATCTTTGCATTCATGGTATGCGCACTTTACGGTATGTACAAAGGTCAGGCGAACGTTCTGATTCCAAACCCGCGTGATTTACCTGCGGTGATGAAAGAACTACGTAAATATCAACCGACTTTCTTCCCGGCAGTAAACACGCTGTTCAATGCGTTGGTAAACAATGAAGAGTTCAAGCAACTTGATCATAGCAAACTGAAAATGGCGATGGGCGGCGGTATGGCCGTACTTCCTTCTACTGCAGCAGCATGGAAGAAAGTCACTGGAACCAATATCGTTGAAGGTTATGGCTTGTCTGAAACTTCTCCGGTTGCAACAGCAAACCCACCTGCGTCTGAAGAATTCAGCGGCACTATTGGCATTCCATTGCCATTGACTGAAGTGGCTATTCTGGATGATGAAGGCAATGAAGTTCCACTGGGTGAGCAAGGTGAAATTTCAATTCGTGGTCCTCAGGTCATGAAAGGCTACTGGAACCGTCCAGATGAAACTGAAAAAGTCATGGTGAACGGCTTCTTCCGTACCGGTGATATCGGTGTCATGGATTCACGTGGTTATGTGAAAATCGTAGACCGTAAGAAAGACATGATTCTAGTGTCTGGTTTTAACGTCTATCCATCTGAGATTGAAGAAGTTGTAGCAACTCATCCAAAAGTACTGGAAGTGGCCGCGATTGGTGTGCCAGATGAAAAATCAGGTGAAGTACCAAAATTGTTTGTCGTGAAAAAAGATCCATCTTTAACCACAGAAGAAGTTTTAGCATTTGCTAAAGAAAACCTGACCGGTTATAAACGTCCACGTTATGTCGAGTTTATGGATGAATTGCCAAAATCAAACGTAGGTAAAATCCTGCGTAAAGATCTGCGTAAAACAGCCTAATACCTCAAAGAAAAAAAGCGCCGTTAGGCGCTTTTTTTGATTTAGGCTTTTTATTTTTTCATTAACCAGCGGTCAAAATACGGACGGCCTACGCCAACCACCCCCAAGAAGATAAACATGGTGCCAAACTGACGGGTAAATCCGGTTTGATTAAAGCTGCCATAACTTAGAATGTTATCGATCACACAATAAACCAGAATCGCGACCAGCCAGTGCCAGAGAGGCGTACGCTTGATACCTACGAAATAAAAGGCAATCCATAAAATGGCAAAGGTGAAGATTGGCGACCAGATATTCATATTGGCACAAATGACGGCCATTAAAAATGCCACGATCGGTAGGACAATTTTTAATACGCGATCCACTTGACGTTGATGCTGGCGTTGTTTCTCGAGGACATCGAACATTTCATTTTGATCAGGTGCGACCATAGTGAATCCTTAACAAGTAATAAAAAGCACTCTATTTAACAAAATTTATTCACGAAATGCCATGCTATGATAGAGATAAAATTTTCATGAGAAAAAACAGATGCACAGCATTAGTGGGGTTATTTATCTCATTTTGGCCGCTTGTCTTTTGCCTTATGTGTTTACATTGATTGCAAAAAAATCAGCAGGCTTCAGCAGCAAAGACAATCAGAACCCACGGGCATTTTTAGAAAAGTCTTCAGGACTGGCCAGTCGCGCCAATGCTGCCCAGCAGAACAGCTTTGAAAGTTTACCACTCTTTATTGCTGCTATTTTAATGGCGGAATATATGGTAGTGCCGCAAAGTGTAGTGATGACTTTTGGTGTGGCTTATCTGGTTTTTCGTGTGTTGTACGGAATCTGCTATTTGGCCAACTGGGCGACTTTACGCTCCATCGTATGGTTACTCTCGATGTTATGTCCGGTGGCTTTATTGCTGCTGATCATCAAGTTGGTTTAAGTCATCAAGTCAGCGGACATATTTACAGTTCGATATTTTAAAATCCAAAAAAATCTTTAAAAACCGTTATAATTGTCGCGGTTTTTTAAAAGATATAACTTGTTAAAGAGTGATGCTATGAGCTACAGCAATATCCCAGCGGGTAAAGATGCGCCAAACGATATCTATGTGATCATCGAAATTCCTGCAAATGCAGCACCAATCAAATACGAAATCGATAAAGATTCTGATGCGTTATTTGTAGACCGTTTCATGGGTACAGCAATGTTCTACCCAGCAAACTACGGTTATGTACCAAACACACTATCGCTTGATGGTGACCCATTAGACGTACTGGTTGTAACGCCTCATCCAGTAGAGCCAGGTTCAGTCATTCGTTGTCGTCCTGTCGGTAAATTGAACATGGAAGATGACGGTGGTGTTGATGCGAAACTGGTTGCAGTTCCACATGACAAACTGACCCCAATCTACAAAGATGTTCAGGAATATACTGATCTTCCTCCATTGTTGATCAGCCAGATCGAACATTTCTTTCAGCACTACAAAGATTTAGAGCCAGGAAAATGGGTTAAGTTAAGTGGTTGGGAAGGTGCTGATGTTGCGAAACAAGAAGTACTGGACTCAATTGCTGCTTATGCAGAAGCAAATAAATAATTGCTTTTTGTCGTCCAGGTTTTAACTTTTTAAAGCCTGGAATAAAAAAACCTGCACATTGTGCAGGTTTTTTTATGACTTGAAATTCGTGTGAATTAGAATAATTTCACAGGAATGTCTAACCAGATACGCCATTCATTAGTGTCACCAATGTAATTAGATTGATAATCATCACTTGCACGGTAGTAAGAATGACGAAGACGTAAGCTTGCATCTTTCGCAAAACCAGATTGAACCGTATATTTTACCTGGTTAAAGAATTCGCGCTCATGCTCATTATCACTGATCATAGTACCTGCATTGTTAGTAGCTTTAATATCCCAACCATAAACAAAAGCAGATGTCCAAGATAAGCCAGGAACATTTACAGCACCAAAGTCAAATGTATATTGAAGTTGCGCTGATTTTTCGTCATTACCAATAAAGTCAGACAGGTATGAATTCGGCATGTAAATCGATTGTTTGCCATCACCTACGCCCGTACCCAAACCATAATCATAGCCAGTGTTGCCAAAGTTTTGCTGGTAAGCAAGCATGACATTATGTGGACCATGATTATAAGTTGTAGATAAAGCTAAAATAGTATTATCGAATGAATCGTCTGGTGAGCCGATTTGAGAATAAAGATATGGATTTGCTTCTTTATCCCATTTTGTATGGTAACCACTGAAATCATGAGTTAATGTGCTTTTATCTGCCAATGCATAGCTATAGTTGGCATTAACATAGTGGCGGTCTAAGCGGTCTTTAATGTCTGTACCATAATAAGAAGCATTAACTGCATCATTAAATTTATATTTCGCGCCCCAAACCACTGCACGATCCAGCTTTGCACCATCGGAATTGATTTGGTTGGAAAGCTGATTTTCTGTGAATTTACCAGCAATCAGGTTTAAGTTTTCAATTTCGTTACTTTGAACCAATACGCCAGTATAGTATTCAGGCACTAAACGCGCAGTATTGCTTGCAAGTACAGGTAAGTCTAAAACCTGAGTACCGTAAGTCGCAGTCGTATTTGATACACGAGCTTTCACATATGCACCGCCACGAGCCCAGTGGTCATAAGCATCTTTAGTACCATCAGCATTATTTTGAGGGTGGACTGGGATCATATCATTGCCAGTATGACCATTTTCACCCAATTTAAATGAAGCATCACCAATAATACCAGCACCAAAGCCTACAGTACCTTGAGTAAAGCCAGAGTCTAGTTTAACAATCGCAGTTTGTGCAAATGAGCTCGTATCTGGTACGTTATTTTTCTTGTCACGGTGCAAATAGCCGGTACGGAAAAGTACAGAACCTTCAGCATCTTCTACAAAACCTTTAGACTCGCTTTGCTCGCTAGCGAAAGCGGTAGAAACCAAAGCAGCCTGAATCAAAACTGCTAATGTTAATTTTTTTGAATTTTGCATTGGGAAGAGAGCCTTATACAAATTGATCGGAATTTTTTAGGAATTGTATAAGAATTGCTGAAAAAATGTCATTTTTTATTGGATATATTCCACTAAAGTTTAGATTTTTTTAACTCAAATTAAACAATAGCAAGGATTTGAGGTGATTAATTTCTAACCTATCGGTAAAAAGTGAGTAAAAACATAATTTTATTGGAAATTATAAATGATATTTCTAAAGTGGTGAAATGAATGTGATCAGCTTATTTATTTTGAAACGGGAGAAAAATATGATCAAAAATTACGCACTATTTTTTAGCACAAATTTTAATCATTACAAAAATGGAATCAAAATGGGGCAAATTGTAAATGATTATGTATAAGTATTAAAAAAGTGATGAAATAGCCTTAAATACATTTATTTAAAAGAAAGCCTAGATAATTCAGTTTTTTATAATTCAAATTTTAAATTAAAAACAATAACTTAAATTTTATTTATATTTTTAGATTTATTATTTTGGTTCCTTTTATCCAGATTGGCATAGCTCTTGCAGATTTTGAACTTGAGTTTAATCAATGACCATAAAAAACGTCTCAGGACGATCTGGGGGAGTCGAAGAATGAAATTTATATTAAAAACATTATCAATCGCGGTACTAGGAGCCGCATCAACTCTCAGTTTTGCTGAGGAACCTACTGCTGAACATACGGTTTCAGGAAATATCAGCGTGCTTTCAAGCTATAACTTGCGCGGTATTACCAATGCTCCTGAAAATAGCGGAGCGACCTTGCAAGGTGGGCTGGATTACAACCATGCATCAGGCTTCTATGCAGGCTGGTGGGGATCAACATTAGACTATGGCGATGATTTGCCAAATGCCTTTGAAAATGACTTTTATGCAGGTTATAACGGTTCAATTAATGAGGATTGGGGTTATACAGCAGGTTTAGCTTATTATTACTATTATGATATTGGCAATACCGGTTCAAATGGTTTTGAAACCATGCTCGGTCTGACTTATAAAGATTTTGGTGTTACTGCTCAAACATTACTTGAAGATCTTGATTGGGGTAATGCAGGGGATACTTATCTAAAAGGAACCTATAGCTACGCACTGCCAAAAGACTTTAGCCTGGATACCGCACTTGGCTTATATATCTATGCAAAAGATGGGGATATAGAAGGTACGGAAAACAGTTTCGGTTTTCGTCATTTCGATATAGGTCTCAGCAAGCCACTGGGTGATACAGGTGTGACTGCAAGCATGAATTATACGGTTGGAGGTTATGATCGTTTTGAAGAAAAACAAAAGAATAAAGTGGTATTTGGACTTGGCTATAGCTTCTAATTCTATTTAGATAAAAAAGGCGACTTATTAGTCGCCTTTTTTAATGACTTAAATTTGCTGTTGCCCCCGATAAGACAAGGCTTCACTAAGATGTTGACTTTGAATATCTGGACTATGATTTAAATCGGCAATGGTTCGAGCAACCCGTAAAACGCGATGATACCCTCGTGCTGATAAGTTCAGTTTTTGCTGTGCCAATTCAATCATTTTCTGTGCAGACTGATCTAATGCGGCATATTGCTCTAACTGCTTTGGACTCAAACTCATATTCAAGGTATTTTGCCGTTGCATCTGAATTTCATAGGCTGCAATGACGCGTTGTCTAACCGTTTCTGAGTTTTCTGTAGGTCGATTGTCCTGTAATTCATGCGCTTGTAATGGCGGTACATCAATATGCAAATCAATCCGATCCAGCAACGGGCCTGAAATCCGGTTCTGATAGCGTTTAATACTTTCGGGTGAACATTGGCAGCGGATATCTTGATTGAATGCATACCCACATGGACATGGATTCATGGCAGCCACCAACTGGAAATTAGCCGGAAAGGTAATTTGGCGTGATGCCCGGGAAATGACGATTTCCTTGGCTTCCAAAGGCTGACGTAGAACCTCCAGCACTTTGCGGTCGAATTCAGGCAGTTCGTCCAGAAATAAAACCCCTAAATGTGCCAGGGTAATTTCTCCTGGCTTGGGGTGTGAGCCGCCACCGACCAATGCCACCGCAGAAGCAGTATGGTGTGGTGCTCGAAACGGCCGTTGTCCAAAAGGGTGATTGGCATTCGCCACCGAATAAATACTGGCCACTTCCAGATTTTCCTGCGTCTTTAAGGGCGGCAAAATACTGGCCAATCGAGAAGCCAGCAAGGTCTTGCCTGTTCCGGGTGGGCCTCGAAACAGCAGGGAATGACCACCTGCCGCAGCAATTTCCAAGCCACGCCGTGGTCGTAATTGTCCTTTTACATCCGCCAGATCAAACTTATAAAAATGGTCTGTATTGAGTGGACTGGCTTCTATTTGCGGTAAGCGCTGCGCTTGGGAAAGATGTTCACACACTTCTTTTAAATGATTGGCTGCAAAGACTTTAAAGTCTGGGAGCTGACAGGCTTCCTGTGCATTGGGGCCAGGCAAAATCAGTTGATGCTGGTCACTTTGACAGGCAATGGCAATACTTAAGGTGCCGCTGACAGGACGTAATTGACCATCGAGGGCCAATTCTCCAATAAATTCAAGATGCTCGGTGCAATTTTCAGGCAGCTGCCCAGAGGCCACTAAAATACCTAAAGCAATCGGTAAGTCCAGACGTGAGCCATCTTTTGGCAGATCTGCAGGGGCCAGATTAATGGTCAGACGTTTGGTTGGAAATTGAAAGCCGCTATTCAAAATGGCAGAACGGACCCGGTCTTTACTTTCACGTACCGCCGCTTCGGGAAGCCCCACTATAGTGAGCGAAGGCATACCCGAACTGACATGAACTTCGACTTCAATTAAAGGCGCATGCAGGCCCAGCAAGCCTCGCGTATAAATTTTGGCAAAAGACATTATTATTGTTCCAATTTGGTGCGTTATTTTTATAGTTCTGGTGTCTTTTATGCACTGTAGTTGTGCTTATTTTTTGTTCGAAATTCTCTCTTCTAATGCTTCCACCTGTTTGAGCAAATAATTCAGGCGATGATTGGCATTATTTAGGGCAGTACGCTGACGTTCTATTTCTTCTTTAGACACCAAATCCATTTTCGCCACAGCTTCATTTAACAAGGCACGGATATTATGTTCCACATCTTTCTTAGGTTGTTCGACTTGCTGCAAAATTGCTTGTAATAAAGTTTCAATCATCGTCTGATCCATCGCCGTAGAAAGGAGCGCACAGTTTAGCATTGCTAAAATGCAGACTATAGTATTTCAGACAAAATATAGACTTATTCGATTAAAGATATTGTAAAAATCCACATAAAAAATGTCTATTTTTTGAAGATTCGAAGCCTTTATCCGTATAAAATAAGGTATAAATAAACCACATGCCGGGCTTTCTAATTTCCCCCGACCTTAGGAATCTTGGCATGAAATTTGAACGTAAAACCTTACTGGTGAAATAAGCCGAAGGAAAACAAACATGAAGCTCGTAACTGCAATTGTAAAACCTTTTAAATTAGATGATGTTCGCGAAGCATTGTCTGAAATTGGTGTTCAAGGCATCACTGTAACTGAAGTGAAAGGCTTTGGTCGTCAAAAAGGCCATACTGAACTCTATCGTGGTGCTGAATACGTTGTAGATTTCTTGCCGAAAGTCAAAATTGAAATCGCGATTAGCGATGAAATGGTAGACGCGGTGATTGAATCTATTACTCGTGTGGCGAGCACTGGAAAAATCGGTGACGGAAAAATTTTCGTGACTAACTTAGAACAAGTCATCCGTATTCGTACAGGTGAAACAGGTGCAGACGCTGTCTAACTTGGCACGAAGTTTGCTGAGTACCTAATAACTCACAAAAACTTGGTTGGGGGATACGAATGAAAAAAATGCTACTCGCGTTCGGCATGGCCGGCGCTCTTTTTGGTGGTTCTGTTGCATGGGCTGAAGAAGCTGCAACAGCAACAACACCGACAGAAGAAATTGTGCTTGTTGAAGAAGCAGGCGATACAACAAATACAACAACAGACACTACAGCAGCAATTGCTGAAGCAGCGCCAGTTGAAGCTGCAGCACCTGCAGAAGAAGAACCAACTCTAGATACCGGCGATACCGCTTGGGTTTTAACCTCTACCGCTCTAGTTTTACTCATGACCATTCCTGGCTTGGCGCTATTTTATGGCGGTATGGTCCGCAAGAAAAACGTTCTGGCGACGATGGCACATAGCTTTATTGCTGCGGCGGTGGTCAGTATTGCTTGGGTGATTATTGGTTATACCCTAGCTTTCGGTGAAGGCAATGCCTTTATAGGTGGCTTGGATAAGTTCATGTTGGCCGGTATTACCACAGAGGCACTTTCAGGCACGATTCCTGAAATCCTGTTTGTGATTTTCCAAATGACTTTTGCCATCATTACGGTTGCCATCATCAGCGGTTCGATTGCAGAACGTATGAAATTTGGTGCTTTCGTTGCTTTTATCGCACTTTGGGTGGTGATCGTCTATGCACCAATTACCCATTGGGTATGGGGTGGTGGCTGGTTAGGTAACGACGGCGCGCTTGATTTTGCTGGTGGTACGGTTGTACATATCAACTCGGGTGTTGCCGGTCTGGTAGCAGCGTATATGCTGGGCAAACGTATGGGCTTGGGCCGTGAATCTATGGCACCACATAACCTGACCCTTACTGTAATTGGTGCATCTTTACTCTGGGTAGGCTGGTTCGGTTTCAACGGTGGTTCTGCATTAGGTGCCAACGGTTCTGCAGGCTATGCTTTGATCGTGACTCAAGTCGCAGCGGCAGCAGCAGCCATTTCTTGGTTAATCACTGAAAAACTGGCACGTGGTAAAGCTTCTGTACTGGGCGGCGTATCGGGTGCAGTTGCTGGTCTGGTGGTCATTACTCCAGCTGCAGGTTTTGTGACTGTAGGCGGTGCATTGGCGATGGGTCTGATCGGTGGTGTGGTGTGTTTCTGGGGGATTACAGCACTGAAACGCGTATTGAAAGCCGATGATTCTTTAGATGCTTTTGGCTTGCATGGTGTAGGTGGTATTGTCGGTGCGATTTTAACCGCGTTCTTTGCTAGCGAATTCATCATGGGTGACAATGCCCCTGCCAATGTCATGCATCAGCTTTGGGTGCAAGTGGAAGGTGTACTGGCGACAATTGCTTACTCTGCGATCATGACCTTCATTATCCTGAAAGTCATCGACTTGATCATTGGAATCCGTGTGGCATCTGATGATGAGCGTATGGGTCTGGATTTAAGCCAACATGGCGAACGTGTCGAATAATAATAAATACACCATAATCAATATATAGTGTAAAACAGCCCGAATGGGCTGTTTTTTTTCTATATGTTGCGTAAAACTCTACAAAGTTTGTAATTTTTGCTACACTCGGAATCCATCTGGATTTGTTCAATTAAACCGCTATGCATTGCCCATTTTGCAATACTGCAGACAGTAAAGTGATTGATTCACGCCTGGCAGCTGAAGGCTGTCAGATTCGTCGTCGCCGTGAATGTGTCAGTTGTAATGAACGCTTCACTACCTTTGAAAGCTATGAAGTGGTGATGCCGCGCGTCATCAAGTCGGATGGCAAGAATGAACCTTTCGATGAAGCCAAATTACGTCGTTCCCTGATGCATGCCTTGCAAAAACGCCCGGTGACCCAGGAGCAGATTGAAACGGTGCTGAGCGATATTCAGCTACAGATTCGTCGTTTAGGTGAGCGTGACGTGAAATCTCGTACTATTGGTGAAATCGTGATGCAGTCTTTATTTGCTCTGGATCATGTTGCTTATGTGCGTTTCGCTTCGGTCTATCAGGATTTTCAGGATGTTGAAGCTTTTCGTCATCAGATTGAACAGATGCAACAACGAGAATTACAAGAATAAGCATGGTTGAACTGAATCAAGATCAAGTCTGGATGCGCCGGGCCATTGAATTGGCTCGTCAAGGGCAATATTCCACCAAACCGAATCCGAATGTCGGCTGCGTCATTGTTAAAGATGGTGTGATTGTTGGAGAAGGTTTTCATCCTCAAGCCGGCCAGCCACATGCTGAAGTGTTTGCGTTGCGTCAGGCCGGTGAACAGGCACGTGGTGCAACCGCTTATGTGACTTTAGAACCTTGTGCGCATTATGGCCGTACGCCGCCTTGTGCCAAGGGTCTGGTTGAAGCAGGTGTGGCTAAAGTTGTCGTGGCCTGTCCAGATCCCAATCCGCTGGTGGCTGGCAAGGGTGTACAGATCCTGAAAGATGCCGAAATCGAAGTCGAGATTGGCATCTGTGAAGATGAAGCGCATCAGCTGAATCAAGGCTTCCTGAAAGCCATGGCGACCGGTATGCCTTATATGCGTTTAAAAATTGCCTCAAGTCTGGATGGCCGTACCGCGATGGCATCGGGTGAATCAAAATGGATTACCGGTGTAGCAGCACGTCAGGATGTACAGCACTGGCGTGCGATTTCAGGCGCAGTGATTACCGGGATTGATACGGTTCTTGCGGATGACTGTGAACTGAATGTGCGTCAACTGGATGGCCTTGAAGATATCAAGACTGTGGTGCAACCGAAACGGATTATTCTGGACCGTCAGGGGCGTTTACCACTCAACGCAAAAATTTTAGTGCAACCTGAAACAGTGATGGTCATGGGGCCATTTCGTCAAGAGCTTGCAGACCTGGGTGTGCTACACTTGCCGGTACAGCCTTTAGCAGAATTATTAAAGCAACTGGTTCAGCAGCATCAGATTTATGATGTCCTGGTGGAAGCAGGGGCGACCTTATCTACGGCATTTTTACAACAAAAATTGGTTGATGAACTGATCAGTTACGTTGCACCGACCCTATTGGGTCAGTCTGCGCGTACCATGTTTAATGCAGAATTTAGCCATATGGCCGAACAACTCCGATTTAAGCTGCGCGATGTAACTCGCTTAGGTGATGACGTGCGCTTCAGGCTAATTCCTTTTCAAGAGACACTATGAGTTCAGAGTCTACGGTTTATCATAAACGTCGCCATGCGGCACGTACCACCGATGAATATCTTTTCCATCAGCTGGTTCCTTATCTGGGCAATAAACGCCGTTTACTGCATTTAATTCTGGAAGCGTTGGAAAGTACGGGAACTCTGAACCGTGCTGATGGTCGTGCGCCGATTTTTGCTGACTTTTTTGCAGGTTCAGGCGTGGTCTCGCGCTTGGCCCGTCAGAATGGCTATCGTGTGATTGCCAATGACTGGGAGCCGTATAGCCACGCGCTGAATCATGCGGTACTGGCCTGTACTGAAGCACCGGCATTTAAAGAACTCGGTGGCTATCAGAAAGCGATTGATTATCTGAACCGTCTGCCGGAAGTTAAAGGCTGGGTGACGCATAACCTGTGTCCGCGTAATGATGAAATTTATGATCCAGCCCGTGATCGTTTGTTCTTTAAACGTCGTAACGGCATGCGTATTGATGCCATCCGTCAGCAGATTGCAGCCTGGCAGGCACAAGGTGCAATTGATGATGTGGAAATGTCTGCCTTGCTGGCACCCTTGCTGTATTCCGCCAGTTTTGTCAGCAATACTTCAGGCGTTTTCAAAAGCTTTCATCATGGCTGGGGCGGGAAAACCCAAACTGCGCTGGAACGGATTGAATCATTGCTGTGGCTGACTCCAAGCCGTTTTTGCGAGTCGGATCAGAAAAAGGGAATGGCCGCAGAAATGTGGTGTGTCGATGCCCAGCATCTGGCCAACCAGATGAGCGGCTTTGAAGTAGATGTAGCTTATCTGGATCCACCGTATAATCAGCATGCTTATAGCAGTAATTATCATGTGCTGAATGCGCTGACCTTATGGGATCAGGCCGATTTACCGACTCCGGATACCAAGGGCTTTAAGAGCGGGATTGACCGGGCATGGCGCAAAGAGCGTCCGAGCCAGTACAATTCCTCTAAATATGCCAAAGAAGCTTACGAGAGCCTGTTGGCCACCATCAATGCACGTTTCATTCTGACCAGTTATTCAACTGACGGTAATATCAGCGCTACCGATTTGTTACAGGCCAATCTGAAACGTGGCCGGGTGACCTTGCTAACCCAGGATGTGCCGCGTTATCGTGTTAGCAAACAGCGCCAGTCTGAACGTGCCCGCGTGCTGGAATTTATTGTGATTACCGATACCCACGCCAAGTCAGGTCCACCGATCCGTCAATTACTCAGCCAGCTGCATCATTATGCAGAATTGGGTGGTGTGGATACGACCGGCGTTAGTACCCAGTTGGCCCTCTGGTAAAAGAATTGAAAAGGAAATAAAAATGTTTACAGGTATTATCGAAAGCCTCGGCAAAGTCGAAAGTCTGCAAAGCGTTGGAGGCGATGTGCGTTTACGCATCCACACCGATCTAGACATGTCCGATGTACATCTGGGTGACTCTATTGCGACCAACGGCATCTGCCTGACCGTGATCGACTGGGGCGAGAACTGGTATACGGCTGATGTTTCCCGTGAAAGCCTGAACCGGACTACACTCGGCACCTGGAAAGCCGGTCAACCTGTCAATGTCGAAAAAGCCATGTTGCCGACTACGCGTTTTGGCGGTCATATTGTGTCAGGTCATGTCGATGCAGTCGGCGAGATCACGCTGGTTCGTGAAGATGCACGTTCGATTTATTATGAAGTCACTGCACCTGCTGAAATTGCCAAATATCTGGCAGAAAAAGGTTCGGTTACAGTCGATGGTATTAGCCTGACGATTAATCATTTGCGTGGTAGTGTGATTAGTCTGAACCTGATTCCGCATACTGCTGAACGGACCAATATTGGTACCTGGAAAGTTGGCAGCAAGGTCAATCTGGAAGTGGATGTATTGGCACGTTATATCGAGCGTTTATTGCTCGGTGATAAAGCCGCCGAAACCACTGAACAATCGAAAATCAGCATGGATTTTCTGGCTGAAAATGGTTTCTTAAAATAAGAGAAATGTTGATTTACTAAACAGTCTGATTGGAAAATTAGACTGTTTTTTTATTTTTCGGGATAATCAGCAGTTCAACTTGCAAATATTGCCTGGGTGGACGGGTCGAATGCTCGATTTTTTACTTAACTTGGAACAGTCATTGCCGCTATTGCTCGATCAATACGGGGTATGGATTTATGCAATCCTGTTTCTGGTGATTTTTGCAGAAACCGGTTCGGTGTTTTTCTTTTTCCTGCCCGGCGACAGTTTATTGCTGGCTGTGGGCGCTTTGTGCGCCAGCAGCGATCTGGTGACACTGCATTCGATGGGGCTGTTGTTATTCACTGCCTCGGTGCTGGGCTATAGCGTGAATTATTACACCGGAAAAGTTCTCGGTTTAAAATATTTCAATCAACATTCACGTTATTTTAAGCCGGAATATATGGTGAAAACCAATCACTATTTTATGAAACATGGCGGTAAAACTATTTTAATCGCACGTTTTATTCCCTTTGTCCGCTCATTTGGCCCTTTTGCCGCCGGTTCAGCGCATATGAGCTTTGCCACATTCAGCTTTTATAATATTGCGGGTGGCATCCTCTGGATTAGTACGTTATTAAGCATTGGCTACTTGCTCGGAAATGCTGCCTTTATGCTGGCAGATTTTTTCTAAGACGCGACATAGAAGACAAAAAAGCCCGAATTTTCGGGCTTTTTTAATCTGAAAGGATCATTTAAATATTGCGTGGCTGATCAGAAAATTCCGAATTTTTCAGCATATACTCGATTTCTTCTTTGGCCGCCGCACGCATTTTTTCACGCAGTGCATTGACGGTCTGTTCAATCACGGTTTCTGCCTCAAGTTCCAGACGTAAACGCACACTTTCTAATTCGGATAAAATGCTCTGGTCCTCAATCTGGATGCGACCTCTGGCAAAATCAAAAGTCGTCACAGGATTTTTTGCATAACGTGCGACATAGTGCTGCACTTCAGCCTCTAGATGCGTCTTTATTTCAGCGAGCGCCTGACTCTGTTCGCTAAATTTACGCTGTTCCTCATGACGTAGCTGTTCCTGATAGGCCTGTTCTTCAGCACGTTTCTCGGCTAAGGCTTTTTCGAGCGCGAGTTGTTTGCGAATACGGGCTTCTTCAATTAATTCGGCCTTACGCTGTGCATAGGCAGCTTCAATCTTGCGATCAGATTCCTGTTGCAAGCGCTGGTCGCGATTCTGCCATTCTTCCAAAGACGTTTCTGGCTTTAAAATATCGCAGATCCGAGAGAGGTCATCGATAAAGGTCTGACGTACAGCTTCCGGTACATTTAACCAGCGCTGTTTAAAATCGGGACCTACATTTAATGCCACGTGCCTCTCCTTGTGGATGATATCGGTTAAAGCTTATGGGTGTCCGGTTCAATACCTAAACGACGATATTGCTTGAATTTTTCACGACCCAGCTGTTTAGCCGTTTCATGGTTTTCAATGATCTCAATAATGTGACTAAATTTTGCGTAAGGTTCAAGTGCTTCCGGATTAAAATTGAAAATAATCCAGTCGGACTGTCCCGGCAGTGTTGCCGAAATACAGACCGTCGCCTGAGGCTGGTCAATACCATGTGGAATAAAACTGACTGGATCAAAACTCCACAAACATTCATCTAGCTGCTGTTGCAAATCTATATCGGCACACAGTAACCAGATCCGCGCCGGCTGACGCAGAATCTTACGACATAAACGACAAGTGCTGTCCACTTGTCGTTCAGGGCTTTTTTCAAATAAATAAAAGCTGACTTTAGCCATTGCTTTGAACGCGATTCGCCAGGAATTGCATCAATAATGGAACTGGACGGCCAGTCGCTCCTTTATTGGTGCCTGAATTCCACGCTGTACCTGCAACATCCAGATGTGCCCAGCGATATTCACGGGTAAAACGTTGCAGGAAGCAGGCTGCAGTCACAGAACCTGCTTTTGGACCACCGATATTGCCAATGTCGGCAAATGGTGAATCCAGCTGTTCCTGATAGTCTTCCAGTACCGGCATACGCCATACCCGGTCAAAGGAATGCTGGCCGGCAGCTTCAAGTTCTGCTGCCAGTTTATCATCTGGCGTGAACAGACCCGTCAGCACTGATCCCAAAGCGACCACACAGGCACCGGTTAAGGTCGCAATATCAATCACCAAAGCAGGGTTAAAACGTTTTACATAGGTCAAGGTATCACACAGCACCAGACGACCTTCGGCATCGGTATTCAGGATTTCAACCGTCTGACCACTCATGGTCGTTACAATATCGCCAGGACGGGTGGCTTTACCTGAAGGCATGTTTTCTGCTGCAGCGATGGTTCCCACCACATGCAGAGGTAAGCGGGACTCACACAATGCACGCATCGTACCGAGTACAGAGGCTGCGCCGCACATGTCATATTTCATTTCGTCCATGCCTGCGCCCGGTTTAAGTGAAATACCGCCAGTATCAAAAGTAATACCTTTACCCACCAAGACTACCGGTGCTTCGCTACGCTCTGACTGATATTCCATGCTGATAATACGACCAGGACGGTCTGAACCTTTACTTACCGCAAGGAAGGCGCCCATGCCTAAATCCGCCATCTGCTGTTCATCCAGCACAGTGACTTTAAGCAGGTCCGGATATTCAGCCGCCAAAGCCACCGCCTGTTCTGCAAGATATTCAGGGAAACAGATATTGCCCGGACGGTTGCCCAGATCACGTGCCAGGTTTTGTCCGCTCTGCACTGCTTGTACCAGTTGCAACTGTTCGCTGGTTAATACGCTATGAGTGGCAATCAGGTCGATCTGCTCGAGCACAAATTCATTCTTCTTGGATTTATATTCATCATAACCATAGCTGGCCTGAGTCAGGAAGAGCGCAAACAGATAGTGGAATTCTTGTGGAAGTTGTGTCAGATCTACAGAAATCTGTTTGAATTTTTTTTGAGTGACTTGAATAATAGTTTGCGCGATTTTTGCAAGTTTTGCCGGTTGCAGTTCAGCGACCTTGCCTAAACCAATTAGTGCTGCATGGCTGGACTGGCTCACCTGACCAATCAGGCTCAGGCTTTCCGCCAACGCTGCCTTGAATTGAGAGGCTTCAATTAATGTGTCTAAATTATTGATTTGATAGGTTGCGGTTGTATTCTGAAGTTGTTCTGAGTCAACTAAAATCAACAAAGATTGACTTGATCCATTCTCTGGGAATGACGTATTAATTGTAAGTTTCATATTCTGTTTTCACGCCTGTCTAGATGGGTAAATCATTCAGTCATTGAAACATTTATCCGAATAGATTTTCAATGGGCAGGGCGGCCTAGGTTTTATATTTTTGCTATTCGGGTAAACTAGCACTCGTTTTATGGACCTTATTTTGGAAGAATTAATTTGATTATTCGGCGTTATCTGGTCAAGCAAGTTGTCTCGACATCCTTGGTGGTGATTGCCTTATTGACCTTGATCATGATGGGCGGTCGACTGATCAAGTATTTTGGTGTCGCGGCGCAAGGCCGTCTGGATGCAGGCATTTTATTTAGCATTATTGGCTACCGTTTGCCTGAATTCTTGACCCTGATTCTTCCGCTCGGTTTCTTTATTGGACTGATGCTGGTGTTTGGCCGTTTATATGTCGACCATGAAATGGCCGTGATGAATGGCAGTGGCGTCAGTCGGCATCAATTGGCGCGTCTACTGGTGCCGATGACCCTGGTGTTTTTGATTGCTCAGGCCGGATTGATGCTGTGGGCTGCGCCGTGGGGCATTCGCCAGTTTGAAGCCCTGACCACCAGTCAGGCGGTACGTACCGGCTTTGACCTGGTGCGACCGAAAGAATTTATCTCCTCTGGGCCCTATACCATTTATGCCGGTGACCTGTCAGAAGACCGTAAAAATTTAAAAGATATTTTCTTTTATCAGCGTGCGGAAAAAGAAGGCAAACCGGATGTGATGATTCTGGCGCAGGAAGCCACCCGAATTGAAGTACCGAATGATGCTGCCAATGTGGTCGATCTGGTTAATGGACGCCGTTATGAGATCTATCCGGGTACACCGCAATATACTCAAGCTGAATTTGAAAGCTATCGTCTGCGCTTAGAAAGCGATGAAGAAGCGCAATTTGCCAGTACTGAAGTTGAGGCCTTACCGACCTCGCAATTGTGGCAGAACCGTCAGGATCCTGTGGTGGCCAGTGAGTTGGGCTGGCGGGTGTTTGTTCCTTTTGCGATTCTGATTGCCCTGATTCTGGCTGTGGCCTTGTCTGAAGTGAGTCCACGACAGGGTCGATATCTCAAGTTATTTCCTGCCCTCATGATTTTTGCCAGTCTGATTGTGGCCCTGATGGCAGTGAAGACGCGGATCAGTAAAGAAGAAATGGGCATTTGGGCCTATCCATTGATTCTGATTGCCTATGCAATTGCGGGTGCCTTGTTCTCGCGTAAACAGAAATTAGGCCCGAAAATCAAGAAACAGATTCAGCGAGTGAGGTCTTAACAATGTTGGCACGTCGTATAGTTGCAAAACATGTGACCCAAACCACTGCGCTGGCGATGCTGGGTGCAACCGCGGTATTGGCGGGTTTACAGGTATTATTTACTTATCTGGGTGAGCTTGGCTCGCTCAAAGATGGTTATGGCGCCTGGGATGCCTTGAAATATGTACTTTGGGGCGCACCAAATTATTTATATGAAATCCTGCCGATTTCTGCACTGATTGGTGCTGTCCTAGGTCTTGGTACATTGGCCTCGAATAGCGAGCTAATTGTGATGCGTTCGGTCGGCGTGAGCTTATGGCGCATTGTCGGTTGGGTGATTCGTTCGGCACTCTTGTTGGTCATTTTGTCATTTGCCCTGAGCGAATGGGTCATTCCGTATACCAATGAACAGGCCAAAAGCGTAAAAAGTGCCAGTAAAGCGGCTCAACTCGGTGAAGTGCGTGGTTACTGGACCCGGGAAGGGCAGCGCTTTATTTATATCGATTATGCCAACTCCCAAGGCCAGTTGAAAAATGTGCAGATGCTGGACTTTGACCAGAACTATCGTTTGCGCGGTACTTTGCAGGCAGATCAGGGCCAATTCGTTAAAGATGGTTCCTGGACGCTGGACAACACAGAGCAGTTCGATATTTTACAAAATGGTAATGCCACACTGGTCAAGCAGCAACAGCAACCTTTAGCGCTGGCATTACAGCCCAAATATGTGCATATGGTGACGATTGATCCAGAAGATTTATCGCCAAGCCAGCTAGTGAGCTTTATGAGCTATATGCATGAATACAGCCAGGTGCCTAAAACCTATCAGTTGGCCTTCTGGCAAAAACTCGGCTCGCCTTTTGCCCTGATTGCACTAGTAGTGATTGCCTGTTCATTTATCTTCGGGCCATTACGTCAGCAATCCATGGGTTTTCGTCTGGTGATTGCCTTATTTGTCGGCCTAGGTTTTTTCTATCTGCAGGACTTCCTCGGCTATGCCAGCTTGATTTACGCACCATCTCCGGCCTGGTTTGTGTTTATTCCGATTCTGATCATGTTCGGTATCGGCGGGTACTTGCTGCATCGGGCACGCTAAACCATAGGAAAATAGAACAAATCAATCATCATGAGAGGCCTAAACCATAGCCGGGTCATGGCCTCTTTTTATAAACTTCGCTAAAATAGAGCGATTAATTCGTAGACGAACAGAGTATTTCATTATGACGGATGCAACTGCTGGCAAAATCCCTCACGTTTTGGTGATTATGGATGGTGTGGGTCATCGCGAAGCGGTCGAAGACAATGCGTTTTTAGCAGCTAAACGACCAAATTTAACTGCGATACAGGACAAGCATCCGCATGGTTTGATCTCGGGTTCAGGTGAAGATGTCGGCCTGCCAGATGGCCAGATGGGTAACTCTGAAGTCGGACATATGAACCTCGGCGCAGGTCGTGTGCTGTATCAGGACTTTACCCGAATTACCAAAGACATTCGTACTGGTGACTTCTTTGAACATGAAGTGCTGGTCGATGCGGTGGAGAAAGCCAAAGCTTCAGGTGGGGCAGTACATTTGCTTGGCCTTTTGTCGGAAGGCGGTGTGCATTCACATGAAGACCATATCGTGGCAATGGCTGAACTGGCCCTAAAACGTGGTGTGCAAGTCTATTTACATGCTTTTCTGGATGGTCGTGATACGCCGCCTAAAAGCGCACAGCCTTCTTTAGAAAAACTTGATGCCTTATTCGCGCAATATCCAGGTCAAGGTCGTATTGCGACCATGATTGGCCGTTATTTTGCCATGGATCGTGACAACCGTTGGGATCGTGTTGAACAGGCCTATCGCTTGTTGACTGAAGGTGAAGCGGTTCGTACAGCTGCTAGCGCAGTTGAAGGTCTCGAACAAGCCTATGCCGCAGATGAGTCTGACGAATTTGTTAAAGCCACCCGTATTGGCGAGCTGGCAAAAATCCAGGATGGTGACAGCGTTGTATTCATGAACTTCCGTGCCGATCGTGCCCGTGAATTGACTCGCGTATTTGTAGAAAAAGACTTTACTGGTTTCGAGCGCAAAGTCGTGCCAAATCTGGCGAGATTTGTCACGTTGACGCGTTATCAAGCCACGATTGATGCACCTGTGGCGTATATGCCTGAAGCATTGGTCAACTCGATTGGCGAATACCTCTCTAACCTGGGTAAAACCCAGCTGCGTATCGCGGAAACAGAAAAGTATGCGCATGTGACCTTCTTCTTCAGCGGCGGCCGTGAAGATGAATATCCGGGTGAAAAACGTATCCTGATTCCATCGCCAAACGTAGCCACTTATGACCTCAAACCGGAAATGAGTGCTTATGAAGTGACTGATGAGCTGGTGGCTGCGATCAATTCAGGTGAATTTGACCTGCTGGTCGTGAACTTTGCCAATGGGGATATGGTTGGTCATACTGGCGTATTCGATGCTGCGGTGAAAGCAGTAGAAGCGGTTGATACCTGTTTGGGCCGGGTTTACGAAGCCGTGATGGCGCAAAAAGGTCATATGATTGTGACTGCCGATCATGGTAACGTAGAGCAGATGCAGGACTATCACAGTGGTCAGGTACATACTCAGCATACCACTGAACTAGTTCCATTTATTTATGTGGGTCCAACTCAGGCCACGATCGCAGAAGGCGGTGTACTGGCAGATGTCGCACCGACTTTATTAAGCCTGATGCAAGTTCCGGTACCTGCTGAAATGCAAGGTCGTAACCTGATTCAGCTTGATGCATAATTTTCGATAAAATTCTAAAAAAGGTCAAAGAATGGCAAGAACACGCTGGAAGTCTGTTGTAATACCATGCTTACTGATGTGTTTGAGTCATTCAGCCTGGGGGGCGGGTTCAAATGAGCCGGCATTCGATGATATGGAAATGGATGGGCAGGTCTATTCCGAAATTCCTGTGGCATCCATTCAAGAATTCGTACAAATTTATGGCATCGTAAAAGATAATTATATTCAAGATAAAAATGACGATGCCTTGTTTCAACAGGCCATTCAGGGTCTGGTCAGTGGCTTAGATCGCTATTCCCGTTATTTGTCGCCTGAAGATTATAAGCAACTGCGTGAATATACCGAAGGTGATCTGGCCAGCATTGATTTTGATCTGCAATTTGACCCGCGGTTGAAGCAATGGGTAGTTCAGGGACTGAGTTCCGATGCTGATTCAGCCAAGCAGGGACTTCGAAATGGCGTCACGGTTTATAAAATTGACGATCAGGTATTAAATAGCCTGAATCAGGAACAAGTCCGGCAGTTATTGAGCGGAGCCGTTGGCTCTACGCTCATGATTCAGCTCTCCCCGCAAAGTCCGGCCGTTCGTCTGGTCCGCAATACCAAACTGGATACTGAAATTAAATCGAGCCTGCACAATAATCAGGTTCTGGTTTTACAGGTCAAGGTTTTTCAGCAAGATACTGCCAATGAAATCAAACGTCTAATCGAAAGCTATGCCGACAAGCGCTTAAAAGCCGTGCTATTTGATTTACGCAATAATCCCGGTGGCTTACTCTCGGCTGCAGTTGAATCTGCCGATTTATTTTTGAATCAGGGCGTGATTGTGTCGACCAAAAGCCGCGCTGAAGGTAATCAGCAATTTCAGGCCTTGCCGAGTTTTGAGTTTCAGAATCTGAAAGTTGGGGTATTGATTAATAACCGCTCGGCTTCTGCAGCAGAAGTGTTTACAGCAGCCCTGAAAGAACATAACCGTGCCTGGGTCGTAGGCGAAAAAAGCTATGGCAAAGGCGTAGTACAGAAACTCTTTCCTTTAAGCAACGGTTCGGCTCTACAGATGACAGTATCGCAATACTTTAGCCCGAGTGGCCAGATGATTGAAGGGCGGGGCGTACAGCCGCATTTCAACTATCCGTTTAAGCAGGAAATGCGTGAGGAGAGTTATCTGGAACATGTCACAGACTTGCTGCTCCTGCAAAAATAATTATTCGTCTTCTTCGGTATCCAGCCCGAACTTTTTCAAACGATAGCGCAGGGAACGGAATGACATGCCGAGTTTTTTGGCGGCCAGTGTCCGGTTCCAATGGGTCAGATTCAGCGCATTCAGTAAAATTTCTTTCTCGACCTTTTCCAAATATAGTTCTAGACCCTCTTCAGGCAGCTTTTTAGGTGCAATCAGGGTTTCGGTCGCAATGATCTCGCTCGCAATGATCTCGCTCGTGAGCGTATTTATCTCCTGAGGGCTGTTAAGCGCCTGACGTAGCGGTGCACTCTGCAAATGCTGAAGATCAATCCGCTCTTCATCACTTAAAGTAATTGCGCGTTCCATAATATTACGCAATTCACGTACATTACCTGGATAATATTGTCCCAATAAGAACTCTTTGCTACGTTCGGTCAGTTTTTTATTGGGAATGCCCCATTCCTGGCAAATCTTGTGAATGAAATGTTCGGCCAATAACAGAATATCCTGACCGCGTTCACGCAGCGGCGGTAAAGTCAGATCCATCACATGAATACGGAAATATAAATCCTGACGGAATTTGCCTTGTTGCACCAAGGCTTCCAGATCTTGATGCGTGGCACTGATCACGCGGAAATCCACATCAATTTCGGTATCCGAACCGAGTGGACGAATACGTTTTTCCTGTACGGCACGTAACAGTTTGACCTGCATGGAAAGTGGTAATTCTGCAATTTCATCCAGAAACAGGCTGCCACCATGGGCAGATTGAATCAAGCCCTGTTTGTCCTGAGCAGCGCCGGTGAAGCTGCCTTTTTTATGCCCAAACAGTTCACTTTCCATCAATTCAGTCGGAATGGCACCACAGTTAATCGCAATAAAAGGACCTTCATTGCGGTTACTCAGGCGATGGACCAGATTGGCCACGACTTCTTTACCTGTTCCCGATTCACCCGTGATAAAAACCGGTGCCTGGGATCGAGCAATTTTTTGTAAGGTAATGCGTAATTGCTGAATTGGCATGGATTGTCCAATCAGCATTTTATGTTCGAGTGCATCATTTGGATTATTATGCGAATAATCCACCGGTTTATTCAGCGCTTTTTGTAAGAGCTGTTCCAGATGTTTCTGATTAATCGGTTTGCTGACAAAATCAAAGGCCCCTGCTTTGAGCGCGGCAATGGCGATTTCCATGTTGCCATAGGCGGTCAGAACTGCGACCGGAAGTGCCGGATAGAGGTTGCTTATCCAGTCCAGAAGCTCCAAACCATTGCCATCGGGCAGATTCAGGTCAGTCAGACAGGCATCATATTGATGATTGGCAAGGCATTTTTTAGCGTCTTCCAAACGATGGGCAATGTGTGTGCGAATTCCCATGCGCAGCAATGACATTTGCATGAGGGTACACAAATCTTCCTCATCATCCACCAAGAGCACCAGTGGTTGTTGTTCCCCATTCATCTTCCTTGACCCCTTTAAAGCGTGATACGTTGACAGCTGATGCGAAAGCATGCGCCCTGTTCTTGTTGTATATAGTTTAATTGTGCCTGATTTGCTTCGCAAAAACTATGTGATAAATACAGTCCTAATCCGGTACCACTAATCGATGTGCTAAAAAAGGGTTTAAACAGTAAGGCCTGGTCATGTACGGCTACGCCAGAGCCAAAATCCCTTACATCAATCCACACCCGATGTTCATAAGGATGCACATTCAGCTGAATATAGGCTGCATCTGCTGAATTGTGACGAATAGCATTACGAATCAGATTAATCAGAATTTGCCGGAATTGTGCTTCATCAAACTGGATCACCAGCGGGATATCAATATTAAATTGAATCTGATCATGAATATCGGCCAGATCTTCTTGGATAAATAACGGGATAAAATCATTGAGATGAATCGGTATCGGGTGGGTTTCTTTATTTTTGACCATATTCAGTGTGTCCTGAATAATTCGGTCAATCCGGGTCGCCTGTCGACCAATCATCTGGTTGAGCACTTGTTGTTGTTTAGCTTCCGAGTCCAGATATAAATCATTGGCCTGTACAATGGCCGCCAATGGATTACGAATTTCATGCGCAATACTGGCCGAGAGTTGACCCAGTGCAGCAAGTTTAAGTTGCTGCACCTGCTGATTCAGTTTTTTGGCATCCTGTAACACCAGTAGCATTAGAGTCTGATGCGGCACAATCAGCTTTTGTACTTGCACATAAATATTATAGCGACTTTGCTGTGATTCAAATTGAAAACGCTCACCATTTTCCAGTGTTTCAAAATGGATCAGTTCAAATAAATCCGGCTGTGATTGAGATAATGTGAATTTCTCATGGCCGTATTTGGACTCAATTCCAAGAAGATTACAGGCGGCAGGATTACTGAGTACCACATGGTAGTTTTCATCCAGAACCAGATAGCCGGTTTCAATCTGTTCCAGAATATAGCGGTTGATATTCTGTAAGCGATGCAGTTCCAGCGACTGAGAAAAATTCAGATTTTCCAGAATCTGAAAACGACGCACGGCAATTTGTCCGGTGCCATAGACCACAAAAAACAAAAAGGCCAGCAAGGCGCTATTACTGATATTGCTTAAGGAAGAGAAGGCAAAAATACTGCCGATAAAATGCTGATAAATAACGCTGATGACTGCAATGAGCGTGACGACCAAGGCCTTTTTTGCATCTAATAATAAAGATGCAGAAAAGATAGTAATCACAAACAGCAGCCCAATTTGCAAATTAGGACCGTCGCTCGCCAAGGTCAGCAAACTTAAAACGCAGACATCGCTAAAGAAAATCATGATCAGCTGCGGCTGGATTAGGCGTCTGATCCATTTCAGCGCAAACAGCTGTACGGTATTGATCGCAACCCCGATTCCCAGCGCATAATAATACAGCTGCGGGTATTGATAATCGCTGGTGAGTTCGGGATAGGTCAGCAGAAAAATCAGCAGCAGGCCGGTGCTGATCAGCAGGCGATAAGCGCTATACCAGATACCGAGATGATATTGATTGAGCGCAGAATAACTGGATTTTTGTGCCATATGCACCGGAACTCGTTAAAAGCTAAGGTTTAATGAGTCCATAGCGCATGGCTAGATGAGTCAGTTTGACATCGCTATCGATATTCAGTTTTTCAAAAATACGGTAACGATAAGTATTCACTGTTTTAACACTGACAAAGAGTTTATCGGCAATTTCCTGGGCGCTGATACAATTCACCACCATCATCGCGACTTGCATTTCCCGTTCTGAAAGGGCATCAAAAGGGGATTGTTGTGTATCAGAAAGGTAAGAGCTGGCTAACTGTTCCGCAATGTCTGCACTGAAATATTTGCCGCCTTGCATGACTTTATTAATCGCACGGACCATTTCCGAAATCGGGGCCCCTTTGGTGATATAACCTTTGGCACCGGCTTTCAATAACAGGGACGGATAAGGTTCTTCTGCCAGACCGCTGACCGCTAGAACTTTGGTTTCCGGCGCACTCTGAAGTAGACGGCGCGTGGTTTCTACGCCGCCAATACCCGGCATATTCACATCTAACAAAACTACATTAGGATGATGTTGACGAACCAGAGAGATCGCTTCTTCACCAGATTCAGCTTGTCCAATTACCTGAACCTCCGCATGGTCTTCTAGCATTCTGCAAATTCCAGTACGAACTAATTCATGGTCGTCCACAACTAAAACTGTGATCACCTACGCTCTCCCTCTGTTAAAAAAATCATTTTTTTGTTACATAAAGCAAAATAAGCTTGCAATGAAAGTACAAAATTAGCAATCCTATTCGCAAGATTAAATCTGAAACTTATCACACAGTGTCAAGAACAAAAAATGTTCTGCATTGTGTTTAAATGTAAGGCATATTAGAGGTAATACGCAAATCAATCTTACCTCTGTTAGTTGAGTGAAGGAATAGTGAAGAAAATAAACAAGTCTTTAAGGCATCTACTCGGCCTGTCCGTGTTAATCAGCATGAGCACGACAAGTTTTGCTGAAATCATTATGAATTCTGGCACGGCAGAGGGCGGTTCCAGCATTAGTTGGTCTTCTGAAGAAGTTAACCAGTTAATGAGCGACGATTTTAATGCATTTGCCAATGAACCGTCGCCACCCGGGTCTGCCACAGTGACTACCACTTTGCGTCAGGCCGGCACAGCAGCGCCAACAACAGCCAAACCTGCTTATACTGCGCCGCAGATTATTGATACGAATCATTTTAGTAATCAACCTTCTGTCAATGCGCGGGCTGCACTGGTCATGGATGCACAAACCGGTGAAGTGCTGTTTAGCAAAAATACCAATACTGCCTATCCGATTGCATCGATTACCAAGCTGATGACAGCAGTGGTGATTTCTGATGCACGTCTGAATATGTCGGAAAAAATCACCCTGCAACAGGCTGATTTTTCCTGTTCAGGGTGTAAAAGCTCAAGCTCGACTTTAAGAGCAGGGGACAGTATGAACCGTGCTGAAGCTTTATTATTTGCTTTGATGAAGTCCGAGAATCCGGCTGCTGCCGCTTTGGCACGAACCTATCCGGGTGGCCGAAGTGCATTTATTGCAGCGATGAACAGTAAAGCCAAAGCTTTAGGCATGAACTCTTCCCGCTTTATGGAATCAACCGGCTTGCATCCTGGAAATGTGGCATCGGCGCGTGACTTGGGGATTTTAGTCAATACGGCTTCTCAATACGGCCTGATTCGCCAGTTCTCGACCACCCCGAGCTATGACTTTAACTTGGGCTATCGTGTGCTGAAATCGAATAATACCAATGCGCTGGTGCGTAATGGTGGCTGGAATATCAATATTTCCAAAACCGGTTTTATTAATGAAGCAGGGCGTTGTGTGGTGATGCATACCACTTTGAATAACCGTCCGGTGGCAGTGGTCCTTTTAGGTGCCAACAGCTCACAGGCCCGTACCAATGATGCGACCCGTTTAATGAGTTGGGTCAGCCAGCAACCTAAACGAATCTAATTGATTGGTTCATAAAAAAAACCCTGCACTTGCAGGGTTTTTTTAATTCTGTTCGAAATTACATATTCGATAGAATAGAGTCTTTCACTTGAGCCATAGTTGCATCAATCGACAACATCACGGCATCAGCACATTGCTTGATGGCAGTGTCTGGATCTTTCAGACCGTTACCCGTTACGGTACATACGATCACTGAACCTTCAGCAATTTTACCCGCTTTAATATCACGGATTGCACCGCCCACAGACGCAGCAGATGCCGGCTCTACGAACACACCTTCATACATAGAAAGCAGACGTTGAGCTTCCAGAATCTCCGCATCAGTCAGTTCATCGAACCAGCCGTTTGAATCACGAACAACCGCTTTAGCATGATTGAAGCTTTGCGGATTACCGATACGAATCGCAGTTGCAACAGTTTCCGGGTTTTCTACTGGACCGCCGCGAAGGAACGGTGCAGCACCAGAGGCTTGGTAACCTGCCATGATTGGCAAGCCAGCCGGTTTAGGACCAGTAAAAGCATCAGTTTCAGCATCGTAAACGACTTGCTCAAATTCTTCTTTCGACTGGTTGGCAACCGCTTCGGTATAACCCATCCAGTGTGCAGTGATGTTACCCGCGTTACCGACTGGCAGGCAGTGATAATCCGGTGCACGACCTAAAGCTTCAACGATTTCATAAGCAATGGTTTTTTGACCTTGCAGGCGGTATGGGTTGATTGAGTTTACAATCGTTACCGGTGCCTGATCGGCAACTTCTTTCACTAGACGCATACCGTCATCGAAGTTACCGCGAATTTGCATGGTGATCGCACCATACATCATCGCCTGCGCCATTTTACCCATGGCAATTTTGCCTTCAGGGATGAGCACGAATGCTTTGATGCCGGCACGCGCAGCATATGCAGCCGCCGCCGCAGAGGTGTTACCAGTAGATGCACAGATGATGGCTTTAGAGCCTTCTTCAACGGCTTTGGTCACGGCCATAGTCATACCGCGGTCTTTAAATGAACCAGTCGGGTTTAAGCCCTCGTACTTCACATAAATTTCAACATCTTTACCAATAATGCGTGGAATATTCTCAAGCTTGATCAGTGGAGTATTACCTTCACCCAAAGAGATCGCACGAGTAGTTGCAGACACTGGTAAACGGTCGCGATAGCGGTCAACTAAACCAGTATAACGATTGGCATTCGACATGATGATGTTCCAATTGTGTGTAGAGCTTGGCAAGGGGAATCCTCCCCTCAACCCGATTAATTATCAAGCGATTCTAAACGAATTCGTACAATTTCGCCATGAATGACGGGTAATGCTTGAATTTGTGAAAGCGCTGCATCCATTTTTGATTCCTTGACTGGATCAGTCAGAATCACGATAGGAATAAGGTCTTTGGATAAACGTGGTTGCTGCATGATCGCATCAATACTGATGCCGGCACGACTGAGAATCGTGGTCACATCAGCGAGCACGCCCATCTGATCTTCGGCATTAATACGGATGTAATAGCCGGTGGTCATTTGTTCACGACTCAAGATCGGTAAATCACTGAGCGCTTCGAAGGCCAGTTGCGGAATGGTTCCTGCGCCGTCTTCTGTGTAAATAATGTCACGGACAATATCAACCACATCGGCAACAACCGCAGAAGCCGTTGGTCCCGCACCCGCGCCAGCACCATAGTACAGTGTTGGGCCAACCGCATTCGCTTGTACCAGAACCGCATTTTTCACGCCGTTAACATTGGCAATCAGCTGGTCATCTGGAATCAGGGTCGGGTGTACACGGAGTTCAATCCCGGCATCGGTACGGCGTGCAATACCCAGGTGTTTAATCCGGAAACCGAGGTCTTCGGCATATTTCACGTCTTGTGCAGTGACTTTGCCAATGCCTTCAGTAAAGACTTTGTCAAACTGTAGCGGAATACCAAAGGCACATGAGGCCAGAATGGTGAGCTTGTGCGCAGCATCAATACCTTCCACATCAAAGGTCGGATCAGCTTCAGCATAACCCAGTTCTTGAGCCTCTTTCAGCACATCTTCAAAAGCACGGCCTTTTTCACGCATTTCACTGAGAATGAAGTTACCCGTGCCGTTAATAATACCGGCCAGCCATTCAATCTTGTTGGCTGCCAGACCTTCACGAATCACTTTAATAATTGGGATACCACCAGCCACTGCGGCTTCATAGGCAATCTGTACGGCATTGTCTTCAGCCGCTTTAAACAGTTCATTACCATGTTCAGCCAAGAGCGCTTTGTTGGCCGTTACAATATGTTTGCCATGTTTCATGGCTTCCATAATAATTTCAAAAGCAGGATGAATTCCGCCCATCACTTCAACCACCACGTCTACATCAGGTTGACGGACGATGTCCATCAAGTCGGCACTTTGTTTAACCGATTCTGGTAGATCCAGATCAGGACGTGGACGACGGGTGCCTACATGGGTAATTTCAATTTCACGACCGGTGCGACGTTTGATCTCAGCAGCATTTTCTTTTAATAGTTTCAAGGCACCACCACCTACAGTACCAAGACCGAGGATTGCCAGACGAACTGGTTTCACGTCACACTCCAAATATAAACAGTTTTTTACAAGAGCCTAGATCATAGCTAAAAAACCCGCCTGACTCTAGGGTCATTTCAGAATATCTTTATCTATAAAATAAAGTTAAATAACGTATTAAAATGAGTTATTTAAGCCGATTCAATAATTCCGATGTAGACAGGTAACCGCCCAGATAAGTACCTTCTGAATTATAAATGGCAGGGGTGCCATTCACGCCCATATTCAGACCCATTTGATATTGATCTTGAACAGGATTTTCACATTTCTTTGTACTAATCTGTGCACCCGCAATCGCTTGGTCAAAGGCACTGCGACGGTCGGCACTGCACCAGATTGCTTCCATGGCCGGCATATGCTGTTCACCACGCGGCCAGGCGATATAACGCACTTCAATGCCTTTGGCATTCATCTCATCCATTTGCTCATGGAATTTATGGCAATACGGACAGCTGACATCGGTAAACACATAAACCACATGCTTGGCTTTGCCTTTGGCTGGATAGACCAGTAAGTCTGCTGGTTTGAGTTCAGCAAAGAGTTTACTGTTGATGCCTGCCTGCAGATTTTCGCTGACATTGTGTAGCTGTTTGTCGCCGAGACGGATCACATCGCCTTGAATCAGATATTTACCGTCACTGGTGACATAGACCGCAGACATGCCTTCCAGACTCACCCAGTACAGGTTTGGCACTTCAGTGGCTTTAATGTCGGTAATTTTGGCACTAATGCCAGCGGTTTTGAAATGCTTTTCCAATGTAGAAGCCAGACGCTGTTCTGCATTGCGTTCGGTCAGGGTAGAGGCTTCGCCCGTCGCCGGTGCGCTCGCAGTCAACTCTTGCTTTTTATCGTTGTTAGTGGAATTGGAACACGCAGTCAGACCCAAACCAGCAGCAAGTATGCAAGCCATAAAAATTTTTGAGCGGGCAAATGTCATAAAAAACCCTTTTCTTCTTGGATTAAAAACAGAGCATTAGCATAACAAAAAAAAATACCCACACGTCAAACTTCTCAGTTTATTCCGTCCGGATCTGATTCAAGCCCGTGGATGATGGGTCGCGTGTAGCTGCTGCATTCGTACCTGTGCCACATGGGTATAAATCTGGGTGGTAGACAGATCACTATGCCCGAGCAACATCTGCACCACGCGTAAGTCTGCGCCATGATTAAGTAAATGCGTCGCAAAGGCATGGCGTAAGGTATGCGGTGACAGTTCGGACTGAATTCCGGCCTGCAGCGCATAACGCTTAATGGCATACCAGAAATTCTGCCGGCTCATGATGCCGCCATGCTGGGTCAGAAATAGATAATCAGTCGAAGTCTTGTACAGTTGCGGACGGGCTTCGTTCAGATATTTTTCTACCCATTCACAGGCCATTTGTCCCATCGGCACCAGACGTTCTTTATTGCCCTTACCGACGATACGCAAATAACCCTGTTTTAAGTTGATCAGTTCCAGACGCAAGTTAATCAGTTCGGTCACCCGGAGTCCGCAGGCATACAATACTTCAAACATGGCACGATCGCGCAGCCCTAATGCTGTGTTGATATCGGGAGCATGAATCAAGGCTTCTACATCTGTTTCGGAGAGATCTTTAGGTAAGGCCCGGCCCAGTTTCGGGGTTTTATGTGCAGCAACCGGATTGTCACTACGCAGTTTTTGCTCACGCAGAAATTTATAAAATGAACGCAAGGCAGACAGGCAGCGAGCAATTGAACGTGGACTTTTTTGCTGTTTGGTCAGTGCAATCAGTACATCGGAAATATCATCATGATTCCATTCCGGCAGAGGCTTGCTCAGGCATTCTGCACATTGCACCAGATCAGACAAATAGGCATTGCGGGTATGCGGGCTGACCGTTTGCGCAATCAGATAATCACGAAAACCCTGTAAATAACTGAACGCATCAGGAATCTGGACAGGGGCAGGAATACGGGGTTTTTTATTCAGCATAGGGTGAAAGGATCTGATCTGAAAAAGCGATAATCGGGATTGGTATTCTCCACTGTAGTGTAATTTTATGACAGTGTCGATGTGGTATAAGGCTAAATCGAAATGTAATTAATCTTATTTGTTAATTATTCTCATTTGTTTGTATACTGTACAAAATAGTTTAGGAATTTCACGGTGCGTTTGTCTGATTTAAAAGCAAAACAAATTGCCATCATTCGAAAAGTGAGTCGAACAACTGATGGTGAAAGTGCTCTACACGATGTCGTCGCGAGTCGTTTGGAAACTTTAGGCTTTGTACCAGGTACAAAGGTACAGGTCATTACTAAAGGTATTTTTGGTGGAGATCCCATTTTGATTCAAGTTGGATTCACACGTTTTGCTTTGCGTAAATCAGAAGCAGCCAAAATTGAAATCGAACAGGCGGTGTCGGCATGAGTGATACATTACGTATTGCCCTTGTCGGTAACCCTAACTGCGGTAAAACTTCATTATTCAACCATTTAACCGGAACACGCCAAAAAGTCGGTAACTATGCGGGTGTGACGGTTGAACGTAAAGTCGGTACGTTTCAGCTTGCCTCAGGCAAAGCGGTACGGGTACTGGATTTGCCGGGAACCTATAGTCTGGATGCGACCAGTCCGGATGAAGAAATCACCCGCAATGTGGTACAAGGTAAAATTGCGGAAGAGCAGGAGCAGGATGCATTTTTGTGTGTGGTAGATGCCACCAATCTGAAATTGCATTTGGGTCTGGTGCTGGAAATGATTGCGCTGGGTCGTCCAGTGCTGGTCGTGCTGAACATGATGGATGAAGCACGCCGGCGTGGCATGCAGATCAATACTCAGAAGCTGTCTGAGCGACTGGGCGTACCTGTGGTAGAAACGGTGGCTGTGCGCAGTTCAGGCATTGAAAACCTGAAAAACGCCCTGGATCAAGGCAAGTATTCTGTACCCCAGACCGAACTCAGCGGCTTGAAAGGCGACAGTCACCAGCGCGTGGAAAACATTCTGAATGACGTCGTCAATTTCGTCGATCAGGAAGATAAACGTACCGATTTTCTTGACAGGATTTTTCTGCATCCGGTACTGGGCTTAATTAGTCTGGCCGTGATGATGTTTGTGATTTTCCAGGCGGTATTTGCTTGGGCTGCGCCGTTTATGGATGGGATTGAAACCTTCTTTGGCTGGCTGGGTGAGTTCCTCGGCGAATATATTTCGCATCCCTTACTGAATAGTCTGGTGGTGGACGGGATTATTGCCGGTGCCGGCGGAGTGGTAGTATTCCTGCCGCAAATTCTGATTCTGTTCTTCTTTATTCTGGTACTGGAAGAATCAGGTTATTTACCGCGTGCTGCTTTTCTATTAGATAAGCTGATGTTTAAAGCAGGCTTGTCAGGACGTGCCTTTATTCCGTTATTGTCCAGCTTTGCCTGTGCCATTCCGGGGATTATGGCTTCGCGTACCATTAGTGATCCGCGAGATCGTTTAACCACGATTTTTGTTGCACCCTTAATGACCTGTTCGGCGCGCTTGCCAGTTTATGCCTTGCTGATTGCAGCATTTATACCATCACAAACTGTTTGGGGTTTCCTCAATCTGCAAGGTCTGGTGCTGTTTGGTCTGTATATGGCGGGTATCGTGAGTGCCTTGCTGGTGTCTTTTGTGTTGAAATTCTTCCACAAAGATAAATCACAGCACATGTTATTGATGGAACTGCCAAGCTACCGTTTTCCGGACCTGAAGAACGTCTGGATCGGCTTGCTGGATCGCGGCAAAATCTTCTTGAAACGGGTCGGTGGCATCATCTTCGCATTATCGATTGTACTGTGGTTCTTGTGTACTTTCCCACAGCCGCCAGAAGGCGCAACCTTGCCGGCCATTGATTATTCATTGGCAGGGATGCTCGGTCATCTGATGCAGCCGATCTTTGCACCGCTCGGTTTTAACTGGCAGATCTGTATTGCCCTGATTCCGGCGATGGCAGCGCGTGAAGTGGTCGTTGCAGCACTGGGTACAGTGTATGCGATGTCGGCAGTTGATGAAGATGCGATGTCTGAAGGTTTGGCTGCACTGATCAGCGGTGGAGGCGATCTGGGCTGGTCAGTGGCGACAGGTTTGTCTTTGTTGGTGTGGTTTATTTATGCACCGCATTGTCTGGCGACCCTAGCAACGGTGAAACGTGAAACCGGTTCCTGGAAAACTGTCAGTATCATGACTGTTTACCTGTTTGGTCTGGCATATTTCATGTCATTCCTGACTTATCAAATTGCTTCATATTATTTAGGCTAAATCTCAGATTGGCCTTGACCAGTTGAGTTTGCTGCATTGTATACGTATGGGAGATTGAGATGATTGAAATTCTAATTGTGACAGCACTGGTGCTTTGGAGCATGCTGGTTGTCTTTAAAAAGGTGTTTCCGAACACCTCTAACTCAGTCTTCCAGAAGCTGTCTGATGCCTGCGCAGCCAAGGGCTGGCAGCGTCTGGCCAAATGGCTGCAACCGGGTATAGCTGCAGGCTGTGGTGGCAACTGTGCCTGCCCAGTTTCAGAAAAAAGTGTAGAGGAAAAGCCAGCCCAACAAGCGGTAAAATGGAAATAATTTCCTTTTCGAGCTAAATTTTAAAAACCGTCATGATCATGACGGTTTTTTTACGCATGGACACAAAAAAATGTGCAGAAAAGCCAATCAGAAAAGGCATTCAAAACAGCAAAGTGCTACCATTTCGTCAGTTTCAAAATAGACCAAAATATGGGGCGAAAATGTTAATACAACGTGGTGGGTTAAAAGTCGTTGCAGGACTCGGAATATCAGGTGTTGCAGCAGTCAATTTCTTGCATAGTCAGGGCTACCGCGTTGCAGTAACAGATTCTAGAGCCAATCCGCCAGGACATGACCAGATACCCGCTGAGGTTCAGACCAGTTTTGGTCAGTTTGATGCCGAGCTGTTGTTGTCTGCAGAAGAAATCGTGATCAGCCCGGGGCTTGATCCTAAACTTCCTGAAATTCAGGCAGCGATTAACAATGGCATTCCAGTAGTCAGTGAAATCCAGATTTTACGCCGTGCTACGGATAAGCCTATTGTGGCGATTACCGGTTCTAATGCCAAAAGTACCGTAACGACCTTGATTGGCTTGATGGCAGCGGATGCAGGCAAAAAAGTTGCCGTCGGTGGTAACTTAGGCCGTCCTGCGTTAGACCTGACCAAAGATGATCCTGAACTGTATATTCTCGAGCTGTCCAGTTTCCAGCTGGAAACCACCTCAAATCTGGCGGCTGAAGTCGCGGTAGTGTTGAACATGAGTGAAGATCATCTGGATCGTCATGGCGATATGATGGGTTATCACACGGCGAAACACCGGATTTTCCAGGGTGTGAAAAAAGTCGTATATAACCGTGATGACTCTTTGACCCGTCCGTTGGTACCAGACGTAACACCGATGCAAAGCTTTGGTCTAAATGCGCCAGATATGAACCAGTACGGTATTCTCAAAGATACCGATGGCAGCATCTGGCTGGCGCGTGGTCGTGAGCGTCTGCTGAAAAGTACCGAGATGTATATGCAGGGCACGCATAATGTTGCCAATGCCTTGGCCTGTCTGGCACTGGGTGAGGCGATTGGTTTACCACTGGACCGTATGCTTGACACTTTAAAGACTTTTAAAGGTCTGGAACATCGCTGTGAATTCGTTAAAGAAGTGCAAGGCGTACGTTATTATAACGACTCCAAAGGTACTAATATTGGAGCAACCTTGGCGGCGCTAGATGGTCTAGGCATGGCGATTGAAGCCCAAGGCGGTAAGGTCGCGATTATTCTTGGTGGACAAGGTAAGGGTCAGGATTTTAAAGCCTTGCGTGAATCACTCGCTAAATATGCCAAAGTGGCCGTGTTGATCGGTGAAGATCGTCCCGTCATTGAAGCAGCGATTGCGGGTACGACTGAACTGATTCATGCGGACAGCTTGCAGCAGGCAGTAGAAATCTGCCAAAAGCACACTCAGGCACATGATGTCGTGCTATTGTCTCCTGCATGCGCAAGTTTTGATATGTTCTCGGGTTATCCTGAGCGTGGTCGCAAGTTTGTTGCGTATGTGAATGAACTCAATTAAGAATAACAAGGATTCGTGATATGGCTGGGTTTGCTCAGACTACGATCAATAAATTAAATCAATTTTATACGCAGTGGATACCTAGAATACCTGCTGAAGTGAATCCACGGAATGTATTGATTTTCTGTGTGTTGGCTTTGCTCTGCATTGGTTCGATCATGGTGGCATCGGCCTCGATGCCCTATGCAGAACGTATGCATGAAAATCCGTTTCACTATATTAGCCGACATGGGATTTCGATTTTTGTCGCTGCCGTAGCAGCTTTTCTGGCTTATAAAATCCCCTTAAAAGTCTGGTTTAATAACACTTTCTTTTTGTGGATTATTACCATCGTACTTTTGGTGGCCGTGCTATTTGTCGGGACGGAAGTCAATGGTTCCAAACGCTGGATTCGGATCGCAGGCTTTACCTTACAGGCTTCGGAAGTCGCCAAAGTGATGATGGCAATTTTTACTGCAGACTACGTGGTGCGCCGTGCGGAAGAAGTACGGAATAATATCAAGGGTCTGGTGCGTTTAAGTGCCATCATGGGTGCTACCGTCGGTTTGATTATTCTCGAGCCTGACTTGGGTGCAACCGTGGTAATTACCTTAACCATGCTTGGCGTGTTCTTTCTGGCGGGTGCGCCGTGGATTCAGTTCGGTGTGGCTTTTATGACCTTGGTCGGCGCATTTGCTGCCGCGATTCTGTTGGAACCGTATCGTCTGCAACGTCTGCTGTCTTTTTCGAATCCTTGGGAAGATCCCTTAGGCACCGGTTATCAGCTCTCTAATGCCCTTATGGCCTTTGGCCGTGGGGAATGGGCAGGGGTAGGCTTGGGGCATAGTATCCAGAAAATGTCTTATTTGCCTGAGGCGCATACCGATTTCATGCTGGCAATTTTGGGTGAAGAATTTGGCTTTTTAGGCATTTCAACCATCCTGATCTTGTCCTTCACCATGCTGGTTTGCTGTATCCGCATTGGACACCGCGCCTTGCAGCATCAATATTTGCGTGCCGGCTATCTGGCTTATGGCATCAGTATCATTTTCCTGTTACAGATTCTGGTGAATGCCGGTATGAATATGGGCATGTTGCCGACCAAGGGTTTGACCTTGCCATTTATTAGTTATGGCGGTTCATCCCTGATTATCTGTGCGGTCATGATCAGTCTGATTCTGAAAATTGATTCGACCACGCGTCAGGTCAATCCAAGCCGCGAAGAATCAAGCTTCTAGATTGGAGTTTCGTCCTGGCTCTGGCTGAGCATGGTCCAGTACCGTGCTCGGCATTGCGGTTCCACAATTGGAACAGGTCACAAAAGCAGTTTTAGGCTTGGAAAGTGGAATCAAGGGAATAAAAAATAAAGAAAAATAATTACGCTGCTGTTTCAGCTCATAGCCCGAACGGGTACGGCACACCGGACACAGAAACTGGCTTTTCTCAATCGTTTTGGTTTTAGGGCCGATGCCAAAAATAAAAAACATACTCTTCTTCCTATCTATTTTTCATTCCAGAAGTCTAGCTTAAGTGAAAGGCTGTTTTTATAAATAGTGACCTTGTAGCTCAGTTGTATGTGGAATCTGCTCGATATCCCATTGCGCCACTGCCTGTTGCAGCATCCGTTGCGGAGTATCCAGATCAACTTCGGCCTGATGTAAAGCCTTAAGTGCCTGTTTTAATAATTGTGGCGCCTGAGTTAAATCCAGGGCTTGGGCCAGATTCTGTTTTGACAGTTTTTGTCCCTGATCATTCATTGCCAGCGGCAGATGCATATAGCTCAGCTGCGGATAACCGAGTAACTGTCCCAGATAGATTTGCCGTTCGGTATTATCTAAAAGATCAGCTCCACGTACCGCATGAGTCATACCTTGCAGATAGTCATCGACTACTACAGCCAGCTGGTAATTCATAATGCCGTCACGACGTTTTAAGACAAAATCGCCCAGATCTTTTTTCAGTTCTGAACAGTGCTGACCTTGCAGCCGGTCTTCAAAACAGATTTCAACATCTTCAACTTTTAAACGGATGGCCTGATGCTCAAAAGCCAGACCCAAGTCACGGCAGGTATCCTGATAGATATGATTGGAACCGAGCATTTTACGGGTACATTGACAGGCATAGACTAGGTCTTGCTGACGTAATTGCTGGATGACGTCTTCGTAAATATCTAAACGGTCTTTCTGGAAAATGATTTCGGCATCAGGTTCAAGCTGAAAGGCATCCATGGCACGCAGGATATGCTCTTCGCTGCCGGGATAAATGCGGGGAATATCGGTGTCTTCAATCCGGACCAGCCATTTACCATGATGGGCTTTGGCATCGCAGTAACTGGCAACAGCAGTAATGAGGGAGCCAAAATGCAAAGGGCCGGTTGGCGATGGCGCGAACCGACCCACGTAATTCACTTCAGCTTTCCCTCCCTTTATTAAAGGGAGGGTCAGGGAGGGATTACTCAATGACATAATTAACCGTTATTTTGCTTCTCTTTGATCTCTGCAAGGGTTTTGCAGTCAATACATAAAGTAGCCGTTGGACGTGCTTCTAAACGACGCAAGCCAATCTCGATACCACAAGTTTCACAGAAACCATAGTCATCATTCTGGATTGCTTCGATCGACTGTTCGATTTTACGAATCAGTTTACGTTCACGGTCACGGGTACGTAACTCAATCGCAAACTCTTCTTCCTGAGTGGCACGGTCATTCACATCTGGAAGAGCAGTATTTTCGTCTTGCATCGTATTCAGGGTACGATCCACTTCTGACATCAACTCAGCTTTCCAAGCCAGCAAGATTTGGCGGAAATGCTGAAGCTGACCTTCAGACATGTATTCTTCATTTTTTTTAGGTTGATAAGGTTCAATACCAAATAAGCTAGCAGTAGAACCACCGTCAGTCGTTTTAGGCTTAGATTTGCGTACGCGCTTTGCAGCTTTCTCTTCTACAACATCAGTTTGATTGTCTAAGACTTGATTTTGGTTGTCATTCGCCATTTAGGGCATTCCTCATCTATGCGTATGATTGCTACGCAAAAAATATGGTGATATGCAGTTTTTTATCCACCCTGTAGAAAGATTATCCTCCTATGGGGGCCGTCATCATATAGACTTTTTATGCTTATTGATAGTCTTTGATGTCTGGACTATGCATATCACATTTCCTTTGGTTGCAATAAAGTAATGCAAAAAAAACAAATTGAAAAGTTAATAACCTGAAATTTCGGTATTAATATTTTGCTGGCTCAATGCCACCCGTTCAATATAGGTATCAAACTCACCATTTTGTTGCAAATGTAATACACGATAACCTGGTGCCGCCTGATCTAGCGCGAAATCTTCACTTTTAGGTTTAAACTGCACACTGGTCGATGGCGTGGATAAAAAGTAGATGCCATGCCATTCGTTGCAGGAATCCTGATGCACATGACCAAACAGAACCAGCTTGATATTATGATGCCGAGCCAGTACATCTTTTAAATCTTCAGCATTTTTCAGTCGGTGCTGGTCAATCCAGTGTGACTTCATCGTAAAAGGATGATGATGGCAAGCGACAATGACATGCTGATGCTTAAATTCAAGCAATAATTGGTCCAATTGATCGAGTTGAGCTTGTTCCACCCAGCCATCGATCTTGCCTTGAACGGCACTATTTAACAGGATCATGGTCCAGGTGCCAAAATGAATGGCATGTACCTGATTCGCATGCTGGTGAAAAGGGAACACCCGAGAATCGTCATGGTTACCTGGAATCTGATAATACGGCACGTTTAAAGACTGGACAAATGCTAAATAGCGTTGATAAGTCTGCTCGACCGGCACCTGTGCCAGATCACCGGTATGAATCAGTGCATCCATTTGGGGAAAGCGCTGTTGGATCTGCTGCATCACCTCGTGAAAACTCTGCTCGGGATTCATCCGGGCAAATTCCAGCTCTTCCCGATCCATCAAATGGGTATCAGAAATCTGGATAATGGTCCAATCTGGCTGTGTGTTTATGCTTGACTGCTGAAAACTCATGTCTTTCCCCTTAGACATATTCCTGCAGTATGAATATGTTGTTGCAACCATTGCAAGGCCATAATGACAGGTGCATTTCTTAAGCGACCATTCGTGAGCAAGGACGGAATATCAGCATAATCCAGAATATGCAGCTGGATATTTTCACCTTCATCCGGCATGCCAAAAATACCGCCCTGTTCAGGCAATTCGGTCTGCGCCACATATAAATGAAATAATTCGGAACATGCCCCGGCGGACGGATAGAAGCTGAAAATGTGCTGCAGCTCATCCAGGGTACAGCCTGATTCTTCGAGTGCTTCGCGACGGATGCATGTTTCAGGCGCTTCATCGCCATCCAGAACGCCAGCAATTACTTCGAGTTGCCAAGGAGAGTCGATATCATCCAGTCCGCCAATCCGGAACTGTTCGATCAGGCCGAATTTCTGCTGTTGATGATTGTACATCAGCACACCCGCTGCTTCTGGCCGATGAATCAGCTCACGTTGCAAAATAGGGGTTGAGCTTTCCTGATTAAATAAACGGTGTTTCAGGCTGACTTTTTCTACCTGAATAAATCCCTGGTACAAGAACTCACGTGCCTCTACGCGAAAGTCTTTTTTATTATAAGAGGCCTGTTTAATAATATTCATATGCTCAGATAGAATGAATTGATTTATTTTCATCCTATCTGAGTTTTTTTTGAAGACAACTGTTTTTTTTACAGTTTTATAGTTTGTGGTATAAATTTTGACCAGAGTTGTGGAAGCTGGCTTTCATCTGATTCATGCCGGCTTCAATTTCGGCCTGAGAGCTTGCCGGCTGATCAGGATTGGCCTGTTGACTGGCATAATCACGAACATTCTGGCTAATCTTCATTGAACAGAACTTTGGTCCGCACATGGAACAAAAGTGCGCGGATTTATGCGCGGCTTTCGGCATGGTTTCATCATGCATGCTGCGCGCCGTGTCCGGATCCAGACTCAAGTTAAACTGGTCTTCCCAGCGGAACTCAAAACGCGCCTTGGACAGGGCATTATCCCGGGCTTGCGCACCCGGATGACCTTTGGCCAGATCGGCTGCATGTGCGGCAATCTTGTAGGTAATAATGCCGTCTTTGACATCCTTTTTATTGGGTAAACCGAGATGCTCTTTCGGCGTCACATAACACAGCATTGCGGTGCCGTACCAGCCAATCATCGCGGCTCCTATTGCCGAAGTAATATGGTCATAACCCGGTGCGATATCGGTGGTGAGTGGCCCCAAGGTATAAAAGGGTGCTTCTTTACAGACTTCCAGTTGCAGATCCATATTTTCCTTGATCATATGCATCGGGACATGGCCCGGGCCTTCAATCATCACCTGAACATCATGCTCCCAGGCACGGTGGGTCAGTTCGCCCAAAGTTCGAAGTTCGGCAAATTGCGCTTCGTCATTGGCATCCTGCACACAGCCCGGACGTAGGCCATCGCCGAGACTGAACGATACGTCATAAGCTTTCATGATCTCGCAGATTTCATCGAAATGGGTATACAGGAAGTTTTCCTGATGATGTGCCAGACACCACTGCGCCATGATCGAACCGCCACGCGATACGATACCGGTCAAACGGTTGGCCGTCAGCGGTACATATCTTAAAAGCACGCCGGCATGAATGGTGAAATAGTCCACGCCTTGTTCGGCTTGTTCAATCAGGGTGTCTTTAAAGATCTCCCAGCTCAGGTCTTCGGCCACACCATTGACTTTTTCCAGTGCCTGATAGATTGGTACGGTTCCGATCGGCACTGGAGAATTCCGGATAATCCATTCCCGGGTTTCATGAATATTCTGGCCGGTTGAAAGATCCATGATTGTGTCTGCACCCCAGCGCGTCGCCCAGGTCATTTTCGAGACTTCTTCTTCGATACTTGAACCGAGTGCAGAATTACCAATATTGGCATTGATTTTCACCAAAAAATTACGCCCGATGATCATCGGTTCTAGTTCCGGATGATTGATATTGGCCGGAATAATCGCGCGTCCTGCGGCGACTTCCTGACGCACAAATTCTGGCGTAATTTCAGTCAGGTTTTTTGCACCAAAATTCTGGCCCGGATGTTGGCGCATATCGACACCTTCATGCTGGCGCAGGTTTTCACGAATGGCGATGTATTCCATTTCCGGGGTGATGATGCCTTGCTTGGCATAATGCATCTGGGTAATGTTGCAGCCACGTTTGGCTTTACGTGGTTTTTGGATATGTGCGAAACGGATCGCGGCTGTGCGGATGTCGCGTAAACGCTGGCGGCCAAATTCAGAACTGAGCTGATCCAGAATTTCGCTATCGTTGCGCTGTTCAATCCAGCTTTCACGAACATTCGGCAGACCTTTGTTCAGGTCAATCGTCACGTTGGGGTCGGTATACACACCCGAAGTGTCATAGACCATCAAAGGTGGATTATGTTCGCCACCCAGACTGGTCGGGGTTTCACTTAAGGAAATTTCCCGCATGGGTACCTGAATATCAGGACGGGAACCTTGCAGATAGACTTTACGTGAAGCGGGCAGAATCCGTGTTAGATCACGGGCTTCCTGTTCATGAGCGGAGAGAGAAGTTTCAGAAGAAAGATTCGTTAACTGGTTCATGGCTATGATCCTTATGAATGACATCAACGAATCAAGCACGACCAAAAACGTAGGCAGATTTATCCTGAACAGATAAAGCAAGGGTTGAGTTTTTAGCTGGCTTGATTCCTACGCAGGTATTAACCTGATCAGGTTCAACGGTACTCATGCTCAATTCCTGATAACGACAAAAGGAATCACATGATCTCAGCGAGGATTTACTCGCGCTCCGTCAAGCGAGGCTAAAGCTTAGCTCAGTTTAGGCAGAATAAACAGGTTTAAATCTCTCAACTTTAAGCAAGGAGTGATTCAGACCTTGTCAAATGAACTGACTCTATCACTGATGAACTAGATGCAGATGGCATCGGTAAAACAGTCTTTATCGTATTTTTGTGAGGGCGGACTGATCTGGGCATAGTACAGAATCTGTTCTGCTTCCGAACGGTTTCTATAATCAGCAGGCAAGGCTTGCTGGCGCTGTTCCGGAGTCATGTCCAGAAATTCCAGAAACAGGCGTGCCTGTGTGGACAGCATGGATTTCTGGCCGCTCGACAGCCCAATAATAGTTTCCAGATGACTGGTATCGACAGCATAACGATCGCGATAATCTTCAGACACCGGTGATTGCTCGGTACCTCTAAACAGGAAATAGGTATATTGCTTCAGCAGATATTCAGCATCGCGTTTATAACTGCTATTCGGATAAGTCTTGAGGTAATCCTCCCAAAGCAAACTGCGGGCTGCAATATCAGCGGCTTCAATCTGCAGGCGTTTTTCCACCAGCACCGGTTCCATATTCTGTTCCGCCAGATTTTCAATAAAGGCTTTTTCAGCGGCCGGTAAATAAGGGGCAAAAATACGCGCCAGATATTCCGGACTGCGGCGATAATGTAAAGTGCCATCTCCCAGATCCAGCAGCTCTACATAAGCCTGCCCCTTGTGTTTTAACAGATACTGGTCACGTGAGGTGAGCTGTTGAAAATGCGCATGCTGAATGGTCGGATGCTGGGCCATTTCCAGTGCATACTGCTCAAAGGCGCGTTGCTGGAACTCGGTGCGATCCACCTTTAAAAAGCGCTGATACATTTCGGTAGAGCGCTGCATCAGGTGCTTCTGCTCCGCCAAGTCCATCAACGGCAGGCACAATTTAAGATCCTGATTAATCTGCTCCAGCGCAAACGTCGTGCGCTGGTCATTAATCTGGGACATATTTTTTTCAATATTCTGGCACATGAGGCTAAAGTCACTGACTGGACTTTGCGTTTGCTTCGCCTCAGTCTGTTCGACCTGGATCTGTGGATCTGAAGGCTGTTGGCAGCCCCCAAGAAGCAGCACGCTACCAGCAAGCAAACAGGCTTTGAATATCGACGGGAATGGCATTAACACTATGCTTCAGGACTCTGTATATATGGGTGAATTCAGAAAATAACGGCCTTACTGGGAGATATTGTATAGATCAAACTAAAATACTATGTTTAGTATTGTGAATTGCTTTGTTACATTGCCGGTATGGGAGCCAGAAAATTGAATTAATGATGGATAAAAATTGATCTTTATATTAAAAAATTAATAAAAATCATACGTAAAAATTCAAGAGATCTCTTTAGTATGGCTTAGCTTAAAGCGCCAGAATTTTTTGATCTGAATGGCTGTTAGGGGTTAACACTATAAAATGAAATTAAAACTCAGTGTCATGGCCGGTTTATTGCTATTAATTAGTCCGGCGATTTTTGCCCTGGATTTACAAGAAGCGTATGCACGCGCCCAGCAAAATGATCCGAACTGGCAAGCGAATGTGTTGCAGTACCGATCTGATCAGCTCAATCTGGGGATTGCCAGCGGAAATTTGCTGCCGACCGTGACTTTGTCTGGAAACGTCACCCGTAAAAACCAGTCGACCGATACACCGGCCGATCCACAATTTGCCAGTTTGACTACCGCAAGTACTACAACCCGTCAGGTGGCGGTTACTGCACGCCAACCCTTATTTCGCTGGGATGCCTGGCAAGGTTATAAGCAGGTCAAGACCTCGGTCGAACTCAGTGAAGTCAATCTGCGTCTGCAAAAACAGCAGCATATTTTACAGGTGGCCGAAGCCTATTTTAATGTCTTGCGTCAGCAGTCTTTGACTACGGCTTATTTGCAGGAAGAGCAGGCACTGTCTGAGCAGTTACGGATGATGAATGCTAAGCTGAAAGAAGGTTTGGTGGCGCGTAGTGAGGTGAGTGAAGCCAATGCCCAGTATCAAAGTGCCCAAGCCAACCGGATTTCGACCCAGGTTCAGCTAATTTTAGCTCAAGAACAGCTAGCACAATTAATCGGACCTTATCAGGAAAATCTTGCAGTATTACGCAACGATTTCCAGTTCCAGAAACCGGTTCCAAGTGATATGCAGTCCTGGACCGAATTGGCACAAAGCCAGAATCTGAATATTCTGCAAGCACGTCTGCAAAAGCGCTATTCTGAAGATGCCAAACGGGTCGAACAGGCTGCGCTTTATCCGCAGGTCGAAGCGGTCGGAACTTATGGCTATTTAAAACAAAGTCCGGCCACGATCATGTCCAGCAATGGGGATTTCGACCAGATTGGGGTGGAAGTAAACTGGAATGTATTTAGCGGTGGACGCACGCAAAAAAGTATCCGTCAGGCCGGTGTTAATGTGCAAAAAAGTGAAGCACAATTGGATGCGGCCATCCGTAAAGCCAATACCGATGTGAAACAGTCCTTTATGCAGGTAGAAACCGATCAGGCCAAACTGAATGCACGTAAAGCTGCGATGGATTCTTCGGAAATTGTCTCACAAGCGTCCAGAGCCCAATATCAGGAAGGCTTAAAAACCATGGTTGATGTATTGCTGGCACAGCGTAATGCCTTTTCTGCCAAGACCGATTATTTAAATGCCAAATATGATTATCTGCTACATGTGTTGCAATTACAGGCTTCGGTCGGGCAGTTGACTGAAAAGGAACTGGCAGAACTGAATGCCTGGCTGATTGAATATGATTCGCCTCAGTCTCTATGAGGCTGCTATTGTCATCAAACTTTCATCATAGATATGCTTTAATATGATTTATTATTGATCATTGTCCTCTATCGTTCAGGAGTAGCTTTCCTTGTGTCCAAATAATCCTGTATTAAGTCATCACATTTCTTCGCAATTTAATGAAGAATTGCAGGACGTAAATACCAAATTCATGACGATGGGCGGACTGGTAGAACAGCAGGTGGCCAATGCCATTCATGCCTTATTGGACACAAATGTCTCAATGGCAGTAGATGTGCAGTTTCAAGATAATGTCGTCAATCAGATGGAACGAGATATCGATGAAGCGCTGACCCTGATTCTGGCGCGTCGTCATCCTGCTGCGATTGATTTACGTATGGTGCTTGCCATGTCCAAGGCCAATACCGATCTGGAGCGGATTGGTGATGAAGCCTCAAAAATAGGCCGGATTGCACAAAGCTTGTGTGAAGAGGGCAGCTCACCGCGCGGTTATATGGAAACCCGGCATATTGGTAATCAGGTGCGGGTGATGATTCATGATGCCCTGGATGCTTTTGCGCGTCTGGATGTAGATCAGGCTTTGAAAGTCATGTTGGCAGATGCGGATATTGACCGTGAATATCAGTCAGCCACACGTACGCTTATGACCTATATGATTGAAGATCCACGGCATATCAGTCGTGTCATCAATGTATTGTGGGTGCTGCGTTCACTCGAAAGAATTGGCGATCATGCCCGGAATATTTCGGAACAGGTGATCTATATGGTTAAAGGTTTTGATGTGCGTCATACCAGCGTTGAAGAAATTGAACAAAAAGTTCAGCGTTAAATCTTAAAAAATTAAAATAAAAAGCCTGCAATTTGCAGGCTTTTTTTTAGCTTTAATTTAAATGTTTTTTATCAAGTCGGAAGCAAAACAGGTTTTAAAATAATCAAAATTTTTACCGATGAAATTTACAAAAAATGTGATTTAGTTGTCAAAAAATATACAAAATGTATATATAATTATAAAATATGCAGGTTTTTTAGACAAAATAGAGTTTTTCTCCAGAGAAATTATCAGATGGACACATGTGGCGATGTGTATCTAAAGTGATCATCAACCGTTTTTAGCTATCCCATTTTACACCAGATAAGCCTGCACAAGTTTTGTGAAATATCATATGTAAGAGAACATTTATGATGATTGATGAAAGTAAAAGAGAAGTTTCTCAAATTTACTTTTCTGTGCGGTTAAAGTTTTTTATCGCACTCTTGGGGGCTTGTTGCTGGACCGCATTTTCAATTTGGATTTCCCAAAACTGGCTGCATGATCTGAGCGGATATATTGGTTATTTTGCAGCGGTTTTCCTGATTTATGGCATTGCCATTATTCCAGGCTTTATGAATTCATTTGCGGCTTTCAGCTTGATGATGGATCGCAGACCCAAGCGGCAGCGATTAGCGTCTTATCCGGGCATTACCATGTTGATTGCTGCCTATAATGAAGCTGCTTCCATAGAAGATACTTTAGTCAGCATTAGTGTGCAAAAATATCCAGGAAGATTGCAGGTTATTGTTATTAATGACGGTTCTCAGGATGACACTGCTGGTATTGTCCGAAAAGCCGAATCGAGATTTCCCTGGCTGACCTTGCTGGATTTAAAGCAAAATGCAGGGAAGGCGCATGCTTTAAATGAAGGACTAAAGCTGACTCAGCATGATTTAGTGATTACCGTTGATGCAGATTCTTATTTACATCGTGTTGCTTTAATCAATATTGTGGAACGCTATGTAGCGGATCCACCCAATACACGTGCGGTTGCGGGTAAAATTCTGGTACGCAATTCTCGTGAAAACATATTAACCAAAACTCAGGAATGGGACTATTTTCTCGGCATTGCAGCGACCAAGCGTATGCAGTCTCTATATCAGGGAACCTTAGTGGCCCAAGGTGCTTTCTCTATTTATGATCGAAACGCCTTGATTGAAGTGGGTGGATGGCCTGAATGTGTGGGCGAAGACATTGTACTGACATGGGCATTATTGAATGCAGGCTATCGTGTTGGACATTGTGAGGATGCCTGTCTATTTACCAATGCACCCACGACGCTGAAAATATTCGTAAAACAGCGTCAGCGTTGGGCACGTGGCATGATTGAGGCATTCATTCAGCATCCCACTATTTTAATTAAGCCGAGACTATCTACGTTTTTTATTTACTGGAATCTTCTTTTCCCTTGGTTGGATATTGCCTTTACCTTTGGCTTTATACCTGGACTCATTCTGGCATGTTTTGGACACTACTGGATCGCGGGTATTATGACACTAGCTTTATTACCGATGGCATTCTTACTGGGGCTATTAAATTATTCAATTGAACGCAGAATGTTTGATGGTCTGGAGCTCAGGGTACGGAAAAACTTCAGTGGTTTTTTCTTGTATGTTCTTGCCTATAGTTTCTTATTGCAACCTGCCAGTATTTTAGGATATTTGGATGAAGTACTGAGAACACGAAAAACATGGGGAACAAAATGAAAAATAACAAAATTGGCATCTATGCGGTTGTTCCTTTGCTTATAGGTATGAATGCAAGCAGCCTGGCCAAGGGATTAGAAGAAAACCTGGCCCAAAGTGAACGTGCGCTTGGAACAGAGTTTTTCTTTAGTGATGATAGTGAAGGCTTTCAAACCCGTAAATTATCAGCGGAATTTTTGCCTCAATATGAACATGCTGATGATTATCTAGGTATACGTGGCAGTGCTTATCAGTATAAAGCTGATGACTGGAGTCGAGATGGTCAAAAGATTTCATTGATTGGACGTAATATTGATTCTGCTACAGCGAATGGCTGGGCTTTGGAGGCAGGTATAGTTGATCAAGGAGATCATACATTATTCACCTTTGATGGTAGTTATCGTACGCCACTTGCAGAAAAAACAGCATTAGAAGTTTTTGCCAATCGGGATTGGGTTGAAACTCAGCCTGCTTTGGAGCAGGGAACGAATTTTACCTTTATTGGTGCTGCCTTGGATCAGGGTTTAGGTGAGCATGTCACAGTGGTGGGTGTTGCAGGATCGCAATTTTTTTCAGACGATAATCGCCGTGATCATGGTCGTATCAGACTGATCTATCAGCCTTCTCTGGACTTGGGATTGACGCTTCAGGCCCGATATCGCACCTACCAAAGTAGTGAAGAAGATGTAGGCAGGGAATATTTTAACCCTCAGGATTATCAAGAATCGATGCTGGCCTTAGGTTGGCGTCAGCGTTTTTCCGGCTGGTCAGCTGGTTTAACTGCTGGTTTTGGACGTGAAAAAATTAATCAGGATTCAAGTCAGACCACCCGGTTATTTGAACTGAACTTGCAAAGTCCTGTTCGCGGCTCGCAGTTTCTACGTATGAATGCCGGATATAATCGCAGTGCTTCCTTCTATGGGCCGGATTATGATTATCGTTATATCAGGGGTGAATGGATTGTGCAGTTTTAAATCTGGAAGATGAATCTTAATATTGAGCGGTCTTAAAAGACCGCTTTTCTTGTGTAGCAAATTTTTGATTCAGAGAAAGATAATTAATCCATATTAACTATGAGTTTCTTCCTCAGCATCCTCTTCAAAAGTTTTGGCAATTTTTTCAATATTCAGGCTTTTGGCCATCGCATCAAAGATTTCCTTATATACGCCTTGCTGATGATAAAGCTGGTCGTGTTCACCATGTTCGGCAATCGTTCCTTCTTTCATTACATAGGTATAATCTGCATCAATAATCTGCGACAGGCTATGCGAAATGATGATCACGGTACGACCTTGCTTGATCTGATCCAGACTTTGTTTGATCTGTTCCGTGGCAATTGCGTCCAGACTCGCCGTCGGTTCATCCAGAAAAATGATCGGTGGATTTTTCAGGAACATCCGTGCCAAAGCAATCCGTTGCTGCTGGCCGCCAGACAGCATCAAGGCATCGCTATCATAGCCATCCGGTAACTGTAAAATCTGCTCATGAATCGAGGCTTTTTCTGCCGCCTCAATTACATCTTCCATTGAGGCAGTAGTTTTGCCGTAGCGGATATTGTCAAAGATGGTGCCCTGAAAAATATGGTTTTTTTGCAAGACCAGACCAATATGATCGCGTAGATATTGGGTGTCATAATCTTTCAGGTCAATGCCATCCAGTTTGATCTGGCCTTGCTGTGGTTCATAAAATTTATCCAGCAGACTGATCAGGGTAGATTTTCCGGCACCCGATAAGCCCACCAAGGCGGTAATTTTATTCGGGCGAATTTCCATATCAATATCTTTCAGGGCATGGTGGCCATTTGGATAATAAAAATTCACGCCACTCAGTTCAAACTTGCCTTGGACAATCGGTTTCTGCTGACCGCTTTGTTCAATTTCATCATCGGCTTCCAGAATCTTGAAAAAGCTTTCTGAATAGATCATGGCATCATTCACTTCATCATAAATCCGGTGCAGGGATCGGATCGGGGCAGAGACATTATTAAATAGCAGCACATGAAACATGATCATGCCGATACTCATCTGGCCATCCAGCACAAAGTAGGAGGTTAGAATAATGATCAGTACAATCCCGATCTGTTCCAGAAAAGTTTTCAGGCCATCAAACAGGAAACTGGTTTGGCGGGTTTTCATCTGATTGTCGGTCAGTTCACGCTGTAACCCCAACTGCTTTTCCGATTCAATCGATTCGCGGTTAAAGGATTTGATTACCGTAATCGAGTTGATGATGCTGAGAATGCCCTGACTCTTTTTTTCCCGGCCATCTCGAAGACTGCGGCGCCAGCCCCCGAGTTTTTGCGCCTGTTTATAGGTTAGCCAGAAATAGATCGGAACAATGGCAGTCGCGACCAGACCGACATAGACATTGGCATAGTACATTAGCCCCAAAGCCACAATGGCACTGGTAAATAACGGTAAAATATCAATAAAGAAAATTTGTACCAGACGGGTCAGTGAGCCAATGCCACGGTCAATCCGGGTCTGTAATTTACCGGCCTGGTTATTTTCCTGATTAAAAAATTCCAAACGATATTTTAAAAACTTTTCAATAATCCCTTGGGCCAGATCCTGAGAGACAAAAATTCGCAGTTTCTCTCCATAGAACTTCTGCCCGAACTGGACAAAGGCATTAATAATTTCTTTGCCGAGCAAAATTGCCGAAATAGTAATCAGAATATGCCAGCCTTGCTCCAATCCTTGACCGGCTTCGAGTAGCGAATTGATGCTGTCGACCGCATATTGCAAGGTAATGGCATTGACCTGTGCTGTGAATGAGCCAATCAGGGTCAGAATCAGCGTGGCAATCACCAGCAACCGGTAAGGCTGAACAAAGGGACGAAGTTTCTGAAACAGCTGCCATAAGTTCATAAAAGGATTATTTTTATTGTGAAAGTTGAATTCAGTCTAGGCAGGAATCATGCCAGCCACAAGCATAAATGTTGTAGTCATTTGTGAAGAGCAGTTGTAATCCTTTAGGTCGAATGTCAGTATTTTCATGTGGATACTGGATCTGATTGATATGACGCTCGATTTATTTGCACCCCAGCCGCAAGCCAATGTATTACCTTTTGATGGGGTAGTGGAGGATTATGGCTTGATTTTGGATGAGGAACAAAGCCAGCAGTATCTACAGCATTTTCTCAGTCAGCTGGCCTGGCAATATGATGAAGTGCATTTATTTGGCAAGCACCATGTCACCGGTCGCCAGGTGGTCTGGTATGGCGATGAACATTATCAGTATCGTTATTCTGGTACGCTTAAACAAGCTCAGGTATGGACACCCGGATTATTCCGTTTAAAGCAACATATTGAAATTCTGGTCGGTCATCCCTTTAATTCCTGTCTGGCCAATTTGTATGAAGATGGTTCGCAAGGCTTGGGTTGGCATAGTGATGATGAGCCGGCTTTATATACAGGTACTTCTCGGGAAAATGTCATCGCTTCTCTGAGTCTGGGAGCCACCCGCAAAATGAGCTTTAAGCATAAAATTCGCAGTGATAAAGTCGATGTGCTGTTACATAGTGGGCAATTAATTGTGATGCGTGGCGCGACACAGCAACACTGGAAGCACAGTATTAGCAAAACCAGCAAAGTTTTGACACCACGAATTAACGTGACCTTTCGTTATTTTTATCCTTAAGAAGCATTTTGGAGCATAAAAAAGCACCCTGAAGGATGCTGTTTTAAAAAATTTTCAAAACAGATTAAGGCGTGATCCCGGCAGGATGACGATACCAGCTTTCAATCAACAAGGCAGCCGCAATACTGTCAGCAGAGAGTTTCTTGCCGCGACCTTGCGCCTGATAATGATCCAGCTCATCGCGTGCTTCACGGGTGGTCAGACGTTCATCCACCATCCAGGTTTCAATATTGGTCTGATGACGTAAACGGCGGGCAAATTTTCGCGCCCGTGTCGACAGCTCGGATTCACTATCATCCATGTTCAATGGCAAACCGACCAGAAATAAATTCGGTTGATGGCTTTTCACGATTTTGAGCAGTTCATCCCAGTTGGGGATACCATCTTTCATGGGAAATAAGGGCAGGGGATTGGCACTTGCAATCAGGGATTGTCCAACTGACATTCCCATTTTTTGTGTACCAAAATCAAACGCCATAATGGTTTGTGGCACGTTTACATCAGGCATGTCCAATCTCGGAAGATAACCAGTTGCGGTCTACACCCATTTTTTTATAGGCAGCGTCCCAACGGTCGTTATAAGGGAGGTTAAAAATCAGATCCATATCGGAATCACAAATCAGCCAGTCACCACGGGCAATTTCCTGTTCCAGCTGGTGTTTGCCCCAACTGGCATAACCGAGGGCAATCTGATAGCGACCGACCCCTTCATTATGCGCAATGGCATCCAGAATATCTTTGGAAGTGGTAATGCAGACATTTTCACCTACGGCGATGGAGGAATGCCAGGTCGGCTGACCAGTATGCAAGACAAAACCGGCCTCAGGGCGTAAAGGGCCGCCTTGTAATACTTCATGCGGATTGACATTGTCTGCTTCAATATCAAGATCATTCAGCAATTCTTTAATTTGAATGCCGGCAGGTCGATTGATAATGATGCCTTGGGCACCATCTTCATCATGACGAGCGAGATAAATGACCGTCTGGGCAAAAAAATCATCATTCGCATGCGGCGGTGCAATTAGACAACGATGTGTCAGAAACTGTTTGGTCACCTGAGCAGTTCTCCCAAAGTCAGTATGCTATGCAGTCTGAAAAAGTGAAGCATGGCCTACGGGCCTAATTGTAATCACTCAAACAGCGGCTTTCTTCCTGCTAGTTATCCCATAAAATGCTTAGGCTGACAACTTGGATATGGGGTAAATCAGGCATGAACAGGTTAAGGCCGGTTTTAAAATTCCTTTTAAAAAGACCTTCAGTGATTTTATTTAAATGATGGGAGGTAGTTTTAAGCGTTTTTTATTTATGCTAAAACAGCCAGATAAACCGAGTAAAAACTTACTTAAATTTTAATAAAAAATATTAGGGTGTGTTGACACTTTTAGCTTAAAAAAATAGCGAAGTAGTAAAATCAAATCGCCAAACCCAATTTTACTATTC
>NZ_JARDAL010000019.1:0-75019 GCF_048957595.1 Acinetobacter sp. AS5
AAAGGGATTGATTTAAATCAGGCAGATCAGCATTATTTAAATCAAGTTGCCATGTCACTGAATACTCGTCCTAGAAAGGCGTTAGATTGGCTTACACCATTAGAGAAATTTGCTCAGCTTGTTGATTATCATATGGCTTTTGAAACTGTCGCACCTCATGTTTGAATTCGCCCTACCACTCTTAAAGAGTGGTAGTTGTATCTAGCACTAAAAAAGAATAATTAAAAGTTAAAATTAATTCATATTTTTTTGCTCCTTAATACCCAATTTCACTGCAATTTTATGACTTTCACCGCGTTTCGGAACTCTATTGTTCTTTAAAATTCGATAAACTAGGTCTGGAGAAAAATGATTATCTCTTGCCCATTCAGCAATGGAAATTCCATTTGCTGAAAACTCTTCTCTAACTTGCTGAATCGATTTGATCATATCGGATAAATTTTGAATGATGTTGACGAAAAAATAGAATATTTTTCAGGATCAATCAATCACTTTTTTATTGCAAGTTATTGTTTTTATTATATTAATATTATATATAATGGTTTTTATAATCATCCATTATATATTTTAATAATGCTATTTATTGTTTTAATCTTTACTTCACAAAAATTAATCTGATAATCAATTTCTTCTTTATATTTTTGAATTGAATCACAAAATTCAGGGTAAGAAACTGCCAATTCATTAATAAAATCTACCTGATTTTTTAGAAAGCTTAACTCTTTGTTTATAGTGTTTTTTTGGGTAAATAGTGGGTTGTTTTCATCAATATCAATCAGTTTTTTTCGCAGTTCTTTTAATTTTGGCGTTTCACTATATAAATATAATCTTTTATTACATAGTGATCTTTGTGCTACCAAAAAATCATTTTTCAATAATACTTGAATTGCTGTGTACATGCGCTCACGTAATGTCTTCATACTTAAAATGCGTGGTCGATCTGATTGTTTAATAATTAACCAAAAGCATTTTGATTCCCAATTTTTAATTTCATTGTTTTTTATTATTTCAACGAAATCTTCGGCTAAGGGAATATTCAATTTCAACATTTTAGACCTCTTTCATAATGAAAATGAGGATTATAAGCCGTGGATGTTTAATCCTCAATTGGTGATATTTCTGTTTTTTGAGAAATTTTTCAAATGTCAGAATTATCTACTGAAATTGGTCGATTATTACGAAAAAAAAGAGCGGAGAAAAAAATTACCCAAGAAGCATTAGCATTACAATGTGGAATTGATCGTAGTTATTTAGGTCGTATTGAACGTGGTGAAGTAAACATCACTGTCTTAAAACTCTATGAGCTTGCTTCTGTGCTTCAGATTGATGCTAAAGAGTTATTGCCTTAAATTTCTCACGCCAAACCATGTCGCATCTCATTTAATTACAATAGCTTTTTCTATTAATATCTACCACAATATCCTCAAAGAAATTTGAGAGTCATCGGTGTGATTACAGGCGAAATTAAAAGCAAAATTGACCAAATCTGGAATGCATTTTGGAGTGGGGGTATTTCTAACCCACTCGAAGTGATGGAGCAGATGACCTATTTGTTATTTATTCGCCGACTTGATGAAATCCAGATTACAAAAGAGCGCAAAGCCAATCGTCTAAAAATAACAATAGAAAAACCAGTGTTCAAACCAGAGCAAGATCATCTGCGTTGGTCAAAGTTCACTACCTTGGGTGATCCTACTCAGCTTTACAATATTATTGCCAATGAAGTTTTTCCGTTTATTAAAAATCTTGGTAATGAAGGTGATACTACATACAGTCATCACATGAAGGATGCCCGTTTCACTATTCCTACACCTGCACTTTTAACGAAAGTGGTCGATCTCTTGGCTGAAGTGCCGATGGATGATAAAGATACTAAGGGTGATATTTACGAGTACATGCTTGGTAAAATTGCATCTGCAGGTCAGAACGGTCAATTCCGTACACCTCGCCATATCATCAAGATGATTGTGGAGTTGATGCAGCCAAAACCAACCGATACCATTTGCGACCCTGCTTGTGGTACAGCAGGCTTCCTCGTTGCTGCAAGTGAATACTTAAATGAACATCACAGCACAGAAATTTTTGCATCACCTGAAGCAGCAAAGCGTTTTAGTGAAGAAACTTTCTTTGGCTATGACTTTGATAGCACAATGCTTCGTATTGGTTCTATGAATATGATGCTGCACGGTGTTGAAAATCCAAGTATTGAAAACCGTGATTCTTTAAGCGAAGCACATTCACATATTGAAAGTCAGTTTAGTTTGATTCTTGCCAATCCACCATTTGCAGGCAGTTTGGACTATGAAAGCTGTGCTAAAAATATTCAGGCGATTGTTAAGACCAAAAAGACTGAATTGCTATTTTTAGCTTTGTTCCTACGATTACTGAAAACAGGTGGTCGTACAGCAATTATTGTGCCTGATGGAGTGTTATTCGGCTCATCTAAAGCACATAAGGATTTGCGTAAAAAGATTGTAGAAGAGCAAAAGCTTGAAGCGATTATTTCGATGCCTTCTGGTGTATTTAAGCCTTATGCAGGGGTTTCGACTGCGATTATGATTTTCACCAAAACCATGTCGGGCGGTACGGACAAAGTTTGGTTTTATGATATGCAGGCGGATGGTTATTCGCTAGATGATAAGCGTAACGAGCTAGATAGTTCAAAGCATGAAAATAATAACATTCCTGACATTCTTGCCCGTTTTAAAAATTTGGATGCTGAAGCAGATCGTAAAGCGACTGAGCAAAGTTTCTTGGTGGATAAAGCGGATATTGCTGCCAATGGTTACGACTTGTCGATTAACCGTTATAAAGAAGTGGTGTATGAGCAAGTGGAATATGAAGCACCAAGTAAAATTTTGGCGGATTTAGAAGTACTTGAGCAGGATATTTTAAAAGGAATGACTAAGCTTAAGGAGTTGTTGAAATGACTATTCCTGTTAAAAAAATAAGTACATTTTGTAAAACAGGTAGTGGTGGTACACCTTCTCGTTCAAATAATGCTTTTTTTGAAAATGGTACAATTCCGTGGGTTAAATCAGGCGAATTAAAAAACCGTTATATCACTGAGATTGAAGAATACATAACTGATTTAGCGGTAGAAAAATCTTCAGCTAAATTAGTGTCAAAAGGTTCTTTACTAATTGCTATGTATGGTGCAACAGTTGGAGAAGTTTCTCAGCTCACTTTTGATGCAACAACTAATCAGGCTATTTGTAATATTCAACCTGATGAAAATGTTTGTGATGTTAATTATTTATACAGATTTTTAGAAGCATCAAAACCATATCTTTTAAGTCGTCGAGTTGGTGGTGGTCAGCCAAATATTTCTCAAAGTGTAATTAAGGATTTAGACGTTCCACTCCCACCACTTTCCGAACAACGCCGAATTGCGTCAATTTTAGATCAAGCGGATGAATTACGCCAAAAACGTCAGCAAGCGATTGAAAAGTTAGACCAGCTTTTACAAGCTACATTTATTGATATGTTTGGCGATCCTGTGAGTAATCCTAAAGGATGGGACATCGGGTGCATTGGAGACATGCTTGAATCAGTAAAATATGGTTCATCTGATAAAGCTACATTGGAAGGCGAAATACCTATTCTTCGCATGAATAACTTGACGTATTCAGGTGAAATGAATTTAACCGATTTAAAATATATAACTAAAGTCCAAGCTGATGAAAAATACCTTGTAAAAGAAGGTGATATTTTATTTAATCGAACGAATAGTAAAGAATTGGTTGGCAAGACTGCTGTTTATAATGGCCCTGAACCAATGGCTTATGCAGGTTATCTTATAAGAGGTAGAACTAAAGCAAATTATACACCTGAATATATCTCTGCTTTTTTAAATTCTCCTTGGGGGAAAGAGAAATTGCAAAGTATGTGTAAAAGTATTGTTGGGATGGCAAATATTAATGCCAAAGAATTTCAATCAATAGTTTTACCTATTCCACCTGAAGCTTTACAAGCTCACTTCAAGAGTAAAGTTTTAGCAATCAGAGAGAAGAAACAATTACTTGCTAATCAATTGAAAGTTTTTGAAATTTTATTTAAATCATTACAAAACCAAGCATTTAGCGGAAATTTATAAAATTATTAGAGGGTGGATACATGAGCAACTTTCAGTTTTTAGAGCCTGAATTTAAAAGCTTGGCAAACACTGCTAAAGAAGCTGAAAAGCTCGTGTATATTTCCCCACAATTTGCCCTTGCTGCTGCAAGAACATCACTAGAAAATCTCGTGCTGTGGCTGTATCAATACGATAAAAAACTCACTCAGCCTTATGACCCATCACTCTACAACCTCATCACCGATGTAAAGTTTAAGGAAATTATCCCACCCTACATTTGGGACAAAATGGATAACATCCGCATGGTGGGAAACAGTGCGGTACACGGTAAAAAATTCAAACAACTGACGACTGAAGAAACAGTTAAACACATTAGCCATCTGTTCCTGATCTATGTCTGGTTTGAGCGTAATTATGGCTCACCATCAAAAGATCGCTCTCAGACCATTTTATTCAATCCTAGACTAATTCCAAATGCTGACCACACACAGCAAATGGCAACGAATCAGGAACAACTGCAAAAAGAAGTTGAAGCCAAAGAAAAAGCATTTGCAGAACAACACAAAGCATTGCGTGAACGTGAACAACAGCTATTTGAATTATCTGCAAGTCTAGAAGAACGTGAAAAACTACTTGCCAATATTGACGCTGAACTTGCTCAAAAACGTGCTGAAGTTGAACAGGCTAAACTTGCCAATAGCCAGATTCCTGATCATACCGACTACAAAGAAGACGAAACTCGTAAACTAAAAATTGATCTTTTACTAGAAGAAGCGGGTTGGGAAATTGGTGTAACGGCAAGAGAGGAAGTTCCAGTTACTGGCATGCCAAGTCCATCAGGTAAAGGTGCTGTCGATTATGTACTGTATGATGCCAATGGCTTGCCTTTAGCCTTGGTAGAGGCTAAACGTACATCGGTTGATCCTGAAGTGGGACAACAACAAGCAAAACTCTATGCAGATTGTCTAGAACAGCAAACAGGTCAACGTCCTGTGATGTTCTACACGAACGGTTATAAAACCCGTATCTGGAATGATGTGCAAGGTGGCCCACCTCGTTTGGTACATGGTTTTTACACGCAAACTGAACTAAAACGCCTAATCGAAAGACGCAAAAATAATCCAGATTTGGGGAGCTTTCCGATCAATGCGGAAATTGTTGAGCGTTATTATCAAACCCGTGCCATTAAAGCGATTTTGGCCGCATTTCAGCGTAAAGAACGTGCAGGTTTACTAATTATGGCAACTGGTACGGGCAAAACCCGTACCGCAATTGCGTTGGTTGATGTACTGATGAAAGCCAATGCTGTTCAGAAAGTTTTATTCCTTGCTGACCGTACCTCATTGGTCGTACAAGCCACCAATGCTTTTAAAGCCAATTTACCTGACTCTGCACCTGTTAATTTAGTAGACAGCAAAAACCAAAATGGACGGGTGTATTTATCTACCTATCAAACCATGATGGGGCTGATTGATGAAGTGAATGCAGATGGTACACGTAAATACGGTACAGGCATGTTTGACATGATTATTGTCGATGAAGCCCATCGTAGCGTGTACCAAAAATTCGGTGAGATTTTTAAATACTTTGATAGCTTATTGGTTGGTTTAACTGCTACCCCACGCGATGAAGTAGACCGTGATACTTATGCACTTTTTGGTTTGGAAAGTGGCGTTCCGACAGATTATTACGATTTAGACCAAGCTATTGCCGATGGTTATTTAGTTCCACCTAAAGCCTTTTCAGTCCCCTTAAAATTCATGCGTGAAGGTGTGAAATTTAATGAGTTGTCCGAACAAGAAAAAGAACACTGGAATGAGCTAGATTGGGGCGGTGATGATGCACCTGAAGAAGTAAATGCATCAAAAATTAATAAGGAACTGTTTAATACAGGCACAGTAGACAAAATGCTGCAGCACTTGATGGAAAATGGCATCAAGGTTGAAGGTGGAGATATGTTGGGTAAAACCATCATCTTTGCAGTCAATCAGAACCACGCCAATTTCATTGCAGAACGCTTTGATAAAAACTATCCACAATATGATGGTAAGTTCGCCCGTGTGATCACGCACTCCACCAAGTACGCACAAAGCCTGATTGATAGTTTTAGTAAAAAAGAGCTGGCTGATCCACAAATTGCTATTTCTGTCGATATGCTCGATACAGGCATTGATGTGCCTGAAGTGGTCAACCTAGTCTTTTTCAAAGCTGTACGCTCTAAAGTGAAGTTTATGCAGATGATTGGTCGTGGTACACGGCTTTGCAAAGACCTCTTTGCCCCAGGAATGGACAAAAAAGAATTCTATATTTTTGATTACTGCTCAAACTTTGAATATTTCAACGAAAATCCTGATGGTGCGCCTGTATCTACTGCTGAACCCTTGGGGCAACGACTATTTAAGGCACGTTTAAATCTTTTGAGTTTGTTGAATGCTCAAGACTATCAAACTGAAGAATTGGCAGCCGTCCGTCAAGACATACAACAAAGCCTACAAACTGAAGTGAAATCAATGAACAAAGATAATTTTATTGTTCGTGATGAGCTTGAGTATGTTGAGCAATTCCAAAAAGATGAGGCATGGAACAATTTAGATGATCTTGCTATTGGTACGTTGCGAGAACACATTTCTAAACTTCCAAATGAACTAGAAGCAGAAACACTAGAAGCCAAGCTGTTTGATATGTTGTGCTACAACATCGAACTTGCTGTGCTGAATAAGGATGCCAAAGCAGTACTTGCCTATGCTAATAAAGTGATTGAAATCGCTTCAAAACTGGAAAGTAAAGAGAATATTCCTGTGGTCGTAGCGCAGATTAAGTTGATACAAGACATACAAACCGAAGCCTATTGGGAAGGAATTACAGTCCCTATACTTGAGTCGATGCGTAAATGTATCCGCGGTTTAGTGAAACTCATTGAGAAATCGACCTCAACGATTGTCTATTCTATGTTGGATGATGAAATTGGAGTGATGCAAGCAGTCGATATCCCCGTCGTTTCAAGTGGTGTGAACCTAGCTCAATACCGTAAGCGTGTTGAGAGCTTTATTAAAGCCAATGAGAACCACATAACTATTGCCAAACTCAAACGTGGTTTAGCATTGACTCCAACCGATCTAAGTGAACTTGAACGCTTCGTATTCGAAGCTCAGGAAGTTGAGAGCAAAGAAAAATTTGAAGAATGCTTTGGTACAGAGAAATCTTTACCACTATTTATTCGTTCTTTAGTCGGCTTAGATCGTCAGGCAGTACAACAAGCCTTTTCAAAATATTTACAAGGCTCAAGCTATAACGAAAAACAAATCCGTTTTGTTGAAATGATTATAGATCATCTGACTCAAAACGGTGTATTGGCTGCTGCACAACTTTATGAGCCTCCATTCAATCAGGTTCATTTTGAAGGGATTGATGGTGTATTTAGTGATGGCGATGTCGATAACATATTTGGGGTTGTTGAAGTGTTTAATGAAGCGGTCGCGTAATTTTTATAATTTTGCATTAATGAGATAAAAATGAATCACATTGTATTACCTGAATTAAAGAAATTAATTTTCAAGAACGTAGACTGTAAAAATAAAGTTGAGCACTTAATTTTAGAAAACGATACTGTTGATTTTACATGGGTTGAGTCAAATCGAAGCTATGATGTAATCCAAGTTCAAAGTATAAATATACTAATCACCTCAAATAAAAATTTTGAAACATCAGCATTCGACTATGTAATTCACTCCAATCTTAAATTTAGTCAAAGTAATTTTTCACAAGGTAAGGTTCAACTAAAGGGCTGGATAAAACATCCTAGCTTCAGAGATTATAGTAATAGTGAAATTATTGGCTCTTGGGTTAATAACTTCAACTTCAAAGAAGAAAACCCTGCTACAAATTCTTATGGACTGCGTGAACCTCAGATTGCAGCTCTATATTCCATTTTAAGTCACTTAAAAAGTAAAGATGATGTCATTGGAACTGTAGTTATGCCTACAGGAACTGGTAAAACAGAAACAATGCTTTCAACACTAATCGCAAATAAACTAAATAAGATTATTATTGCTGTTCCGTCAGATGCTTTACGTGAACAAATATATGAAAAGTTTATTAAATTAGGTCTGTTAAAAAAATTTGGTATTGTAAGTAATGACGTTCTATATCCTAGAGTTGGCATTTGGTATGAAAATTTTAAAAAGTCGGAAGACTTAAACAACTTCGTTGATTCAAGTGATGTAATTGTTACCACTATGAATGTTCTAACAAACAACCATGGTGAAATTTTAGATGAAATTAATGAAAAAATAAGCAATATCTTTATTGATGAAGCACACCATGTCGAAGCTGATACATGGAAAAAAGTTAGTAATGCTTTCGCTAAACAAAAAATTCTACAATTTACTGCAACGCCTTTTCGTAATGATAGAAAACGATTAGATGGCAAAATTATCTATAGTTTCAGTTTAAAGAAAGCCCAAGAGCAAGGATACTTTAAACCGATTCACTTCAAATCTATTCGTGAATATGATCAAAAAAAAGCTGACGAATTGATCGCACATCAAGCAGTTGAAATTTTAAAAGAAGATTTGTCTAAAGGATTGGATCATATTTTAATGGCAAGATGTGCAGATAAAACTAGAGCTAATGAAGTCTTTGAATATTATAAGCAGTTTACCGAATTAAATCCTGTATTGGTTTATTCAGGGATTCCAAAGAAAAAAGAAATTCTAGAAGCTATTGTAAAAAAAGAGCACAAAATCATTGTTGCTGTAAATATGTTGGGTGAAGGTTTTGATCTTCCTCAATTAAAGATTGCAGCCTTTCATGATATTCGCAAAAGTTTACCCATAACCTTACAGTTTGCAGGTAGATTCACAAGAACATCAATAGACTCAACTTTAGGAAATGCGACCTTCATTGCTAACATTGCTATAGCAGAAACTGAAGAGGAATTAAGTGAATTATATGCTCAAGATTCTGATTGGAATTTACTATTATCAAACTTAAGTAGCGGGCAAATTAATGAACAGATTGATCTAGGAGATTTTATTAAAGGATTCCAAAATTTAGAAAATTCTAAAATACCTTTTCAAAATATTAGATTTGCTCTGAGCACTGTTGTTTTTAAAAATATTGGGAACTCATTTAATCTTTCTCGATTTAAAAAAGGAATAAAAGGATATGATGATTTAGAATATAAATTTTATGATATCAATAATGATGCAAATACAGCCGTAATTATTACAGCTTCAAAATCTGAAATAGAATGGGTGAATTATAAGGAAGTATATGGTTTAGATTGGACTCTTTACGTTATTTATTATGATGAAATAAATAAACTACTTTTTATTCATAGTTCAGATAAAAGTAGCCTATATCATGAGTTAGCTAATGCTGTTCTGTATAAAAATGCAACTTTAATCGAAAAACTAGATGTTTTTAAAAGTTTTTATGAAATTAAAAGAGTCTCTTTACAGAATGTTGGACTTAAAGAATATTTAAATAGAAAAATTCGTTTTTCAATGAAGGTTGGAACTGATATACAAGATGCATTATCTATTGCAGAACAACAAAGGGGAGAAAAAGCTTTTGTATTTGGCACAGGATACATTGAGGGGAAAAAAATTACTTTAGGTTGCTCTTATAAAGGACGGATATGGAGTTATTTAAAGAATGATATTAAGGAATTTATAAAATGGTGTAATGCAATTGGTGGAAAATTAATTAATCCTTCTATTGATCCAAATCAAATCCTTAAACATACATTGATTCCAGAATCAATAAGCAAACTTCCAGATATTCAACCAATCTATATTGATTGGAGCGATAGTTTTTATTTAAATACAGAATTTAAAATGAATATCAGAGATGAAAAAGATGAAACTAATATTGCTTTTTGTGAGCTAAAACTAATTAGCTATGATCTGATTAATGGTATTTCCTTTGAAATTTCAACGCCATCAAAGAGTTACAAGTTCAATAAATTGTTATTAGACGTTACAAGTCCAAATGGTAATAGTATTCCTGATTTCAACATATCTAAAGCTGACTCTGAAAATGCACAAATAAAAATTGGAAATAAAATTTATAGTTTAGAAGACTATTTAAATAGTAACCCTCCTATTGTTTGGTTTGCAGATGGTTCATCACTACAAGGTAATGAATTTGTTGAAATTAAATCTGTTATTCGTCCATATCCAATAGAAGCCCTAATTCCATGGAGTTGGGTTGGTGTTGACTTAAGTAAAGAAGCTCAAGGTGTTAATCCAATTCAAACAGATTCCATTCAATATAAAACTCTTCAAGTTTTAGAGCAGCAAGATTTTGATATTATTTATGATGATGATTTTTCAGGAGAAATTGCTGATATTATTACAATCAAAGAAACTACAGATAGTATTGATGTACAGTTTTACCATTTAAAATTTGCAAAAGATGGACTTGTGAGTGCCCGGGTTGATAATTTTTATGAGGTTTGTGGTCAGGCACAAAAGTCTATTCATTGGAAACATAAAAGTGGATTAGAGTTTTTTCAACACTTGTTACGCCGAGAAGAGAAAAAGAAAAATGGGTTTTCAAGAAGTCGTATTGAAAAAGGTTCAAAAGAAGATCTTGAAAGATTATTGAGAATTGCAAAAAACCATAAACCTATGAATTTTGAAGTATTCATTGTTCAACCTAGTTTATCCAAGCAGGCAACTACAAGTTCAATTATGACTTTACTTGGAGTCACAGAAAACTATCTCAGAGAAGTTGCAGATATCGATCTCAGAGTGATTGTTAATGAGTAGTTTTTAACTTTAATCTGTCAGATTTTTAATAAATTTAGAGTAATCCTTCAGATCAGTATGAGATGATTTTAGTTACGTTGAAGTTACCAAGTTAGATACGTCTAGCCATTAAAGTATTTTTGATATTTTGTATCCATGTTGATAGGAATTTGGACTACCTTTGTAAATATGTCTAAGATTAACTTGCTTGTTTTTGAGTGTATCCAGTGGACTACTCTTAAATGGAACTAGTGGACTACTATCAATGATATTTACAGAAAAGGTGGCATTCCAAGATGCTCTAAAATCTGTTCCTGTTCCCATCTATCCAACGACCCTCCTTCCAATCCAGATATCAACTCACTTGCTGTTTCCAAATATTGTGCTGTCTTTTCTCTGGACTCTCTTAAACTTAGCCACTGCATTTCTCTAGCGAGATGAAGAGGAGCAACTTCCTCAATTGAAAGCCAAACACTCCAATCATCTTTCGGTACATCAATATATCCTGGCGTATAAAAACGTTTAGGAATCGGCTGTCTACGTTCGATCCAAGATGACAAAGGCTTAAACATATACAAAAAATCCATTACTAATCAAACAGATCATAAAACTCACGTAAGAAGCACGAAAGAATATAATATTCTAGACATAATAATATAATCTAAAAACTGCTTTTCAGAAAATGACAGCTTATGTGTCGCAAAACTCGAAAAATGACACTAATTGTGTCGCAGAAGTTGTCATTAATTATCCCTAATGATGTCTAACTACTTGATTTTTCATATTCTCGATGACAACTTATGTGTCGCATGATGTTTAGCTTAAAATGACACGACATCTGTGATTTTAACTTTAAATAAAAAGCCACCCTTGCGGTGGCTTTTTTATGATCTGATTTATCGTCTTCAATTCTGGGATTTATTTCAACCGCTTTCCTGCTTCATCAATAATCATTTCCCACGTCTTCTTTGCTAAAAGCTGCGCGCTGCGGAGCAGAAAAAATATCTAAAACAACTTCTGATAGAGGAACTTTACGAGTTCACCCTCCTCACTCGCGGTCAGTCTGCTGATCTCACAGATCGATATTCTGAACGGGTCGAAAGTGCTGAAGAATTATCAAAACGGGTGAATCAGCAGACAATCTAGTTTTATCTCAAATCCGCTGATCAACTTTTCAAAGCTTAAATATTAAAAAATCCCGCTCAAGAAGCGGGATTTTGTTTTTTGAGAATTTAACAGCCCTAAATCATTTCAATTAAAATTCTTTTGTCACACTCAGACCAGCACTCCAGTTCCGCCCTTCTGCCGGCTCATAATAACGTCCTTCTGGTCTACTACTTTCATTAACAATCACCGAACCAGAATAATCTTTATCAAACAGGTTATCGACACGCACAAAAGTATTCACCGCCCAATCTTGCATTTTCCAGTGATAACCTACATTGGCACCAGCGACTGTGTAGCTTGGCGCATATTCAGTATTGGTATCATTGACATAAATATGATCTGAGTAACGCACGTCTAAACCCGCACTCAAACCATTTTCAGGTTTCCAGCCTAAACTTAAAAATGCCTGATTTTTGGCAATCCCCGGAATATAGTTTCCTGATTCAACTCTCGACACTGCAATACTGCCATTCTGATTTAAAATTTCAGGAATATCTGCATCAAAAGTTGCATCTATATAGCTATAGCTGGCCTGTGCAATTAGGTCACGCCATAGGTTTTTATTCCAGGAGAGTTCAATACCTTCTCTTAAAGTTTGATCGGCATTACGGAAAGTAGAGCGACCATTGTCATTACCTGCAGAAACAATGTCATCCTGAGTCGTCGTATGGAAAACTGCAACAGTAAAATCACCTAATGTATTGGCAGATTTCAATCCCATCTCATAGGTTTCACTTTCTGCTGCTTTTAAACTGAAGCTGCGGTTTTCTGCAGTATTTGCAGGATAAGACATTTCGGTAAAGGTCGGCGTTTCAAAGCCTTGTGCATAACTGACATAAGTCATCAGCTCAGGTAAAATCTGCCAGCTTAAAGCCATGGAGGGCAATAATTTCTGATAATCGGTTTTACCTGAATTATTGCCATTCGCCAGAAACTTGTCTTTAGACTTGAAATGCACATTGCTATAGCGCAGGCCGGCATCCAAGGTCCAATCGGGAGCAAAGTGATAAGAAGCTTGCAAATACGGATCTAAATTCCACAGGGTATTATCTTCATCTCGACGCAGTTCACCTTTAACCCCCAAGCGATCACCTAAAAAGTTTTGATAGCCTTTACGGTCTTCGGTCATCGCATCAATCGCAACACCAGCAATCAGTTTTAAATTTGGTAAAACTTCTTTGCCTGTCCAGCGTAAATCTGCCCCATAAAAATTACGGTCAAAATCAATCACGCCACCCACATGATTAACTCCACCTTGTGCTGTACGAGGAATCGATTGATATTGCGTGACTGCGCGCTGTCCCCAGTAGGCCATGCCATACAGTTCATGCTGGTCATTGATCGGTTTATTCCAGGTCAAACCTGTTTGCAACTGCTCAATTTCTTTACGTGCATTATAAAGAAGGACGTTGGTCGCGACCTGTCGGGGATTGACCTTCCACTGTTCTCGGGTTAAACCGCCCGGATCATCCGCTGCAATTTTAACGTAGTTATTCATCCAGTTGATTTTAGAACCATCTTCCAGATCCCAAGTCAGCTTGGCATTATGCAGAACTTTATGTGCACTGCTGTGGTCACGGTAACCATTGGTATCAAAATAAGAGGAGCTAATGACATAGCTTGGCTCTGAAGCATTCTCTGAACCGCCTTGCAAAACCAGCTTGGTCTGCCCTTTGTTCTGGCTCCCTGCAGAATGCCCCAGTTCAATTGAGTCAGCGCCTTGCCCTTCCCTTGTGGTGGTTAAAATCGTTCCTCCGGAAGAGTTGCCATACAGTGATGAAAATCCACCACCCAATACTTCAATATGGTCCAGACTATTCAAGTCAATATTCGAGGTTTGCCCCTGTCCATCCGGCATTGTTGCAGGGATTCCATCTACATATAAACGCACACCACGCACACCAAAACTGGAACGTGCCCCAAAGCCTCGCATCGAAATTTGTAGGTCTTGGGCATAGTTTTCACGATTGTTTAACTGTAATCCCGGAACGCCTTTTAATGTTTCCGAAAGATTCACATTCATGCTGTTATCTTGTTCTTGATTCAGATAATACACTGACGCCGGTGTGGTCAATCGCTCCCGATCTGTACGGGTCGCTTGAATGACAATCGTGTCTAAGCTTTGGACTTCTTGTGTATCATTTTCTGCATAAATGTTCTGACCTGCGCAAGCAATCAGGCAGGACAAGGTCGATCTCACGAATGGAAATTTCGGGCTTTGGTACATAAATGACAGGCCTTATTTGAAAGTGGTTTAATGCGGCAAATACCTTATCGAGATGGCGTACATCTCATGATTCAACTCATTTTGTTTTAAGCATCGATACCAAATAAGTATGCTAATTCGATGACATATAGTTCGCTCAATGGATAGAAAAACTTTGAGCTTAAAATTCTGTGTTCGATAAATTCAGACTTGATTAATCCTTTATCTGAATAGCGCTTAAAATCAGCTATATACAAAAAATATTATTTTAATGCGATCTGAATGAAATTGATCTTTCAGCAACAAATCAACATCATTTCTCTGTGTCCGTAAAACTCGATTTAGGCATTCAACAATAGCGTATAAAAAAGCCTGACGAATCAGGCTTTCCCATACAACAGCAGAGAGTCAGTTACTTATTTTCTGGCAAGGCATAAGCCACCAGAGAGTCGCCCATTTTAGTCCCAAAGGAACCATGACCACCTGCCATAATGACCACATACTGCTTGCCATTGGCTTCATAGGTCATTGGTGTAGCCTGACCACCTGCAGGTAGACGGCCTTTCCACAACTCATCACCGTTGTTCACATTGATGGCGCGAATGTAGTTATCTTGAGTTCCGCCCACAAACATCACGTTGCCCGCAGTTGAAATAGGACCACCCAACATCGGCACACCCATTTTGAATGGCGGCAATGGAATGCCCGGCATACTGTCACGAATGGTACCGATGCGGCGTTTCCATGCCACTTCATGAGTATTTAAGTCCACACCTGCAACAAAGCCCCATGATGGCTGTTTACACGGTAGACCGAATGGAGACAGGAACGCACTGATTTCAACGCCATAAGGCACACCATACATCGGTTGAACGCCGGCTTCTGTACCTGCACCTTTAGCCGTCTTAGGACGGTTCGGATCTTGAGGAATCAGTTTTGATACAAATGGCAGGCCAATCGGGTTGGTTAATGCAATTTGACGGTCCGGATTCACCGACATACCACCCCATTCAAACACACCTAGGTTACCCGGGAAGACCAGCGTCCCGTTTTCAGAAGGTGGGGTATAAATGCCATCGTAATTCAGTTTGTGGAAAGCAACACGGCAGACCAACTGGTCAAACATGGTCGCACCCCACATCTGTTTATCGGTCAATTTATCTTGTGGCGCCAGATTAAAATCAGAGAACGGTTGAGTCTTAGAATAGAACTCGCCCTTGGTTTGAGGTCCACGCTTCACAGATTGTGGTACCGGTTTCTCGGTAATCGGTACAATGGCTTTACCATTACGACGATCCAGCACAAAAGCATTCCCGGTTTTGGTCAAGACATAAATAGCCGGGATCATATTCCCGTTTTTATCTTTAATCTCGGTCAATGTCGGCTGTGAAGGTACGTCCATATCCCACAAATCATGATGGGTAGTCTGGAAGTTCCATACCAGCTTACCAGTCGTCGCATTCAGGGCCAGCATCGAGTTGGCATAACGCTCGTCCAGTTCAGTCCGGTGACCACCGTAAATATCCGGGGTACCGACACCCGTTGGTACGTAGACGATATCCAGCTCTGCATCATAGGCCAAAGGTGCCCATGCATTAGGTGAATTATGTACAAATTTTTGACCCGGTGCAGGAATCAAATTCGGATCTTCAGCGCCTGTGTCAAATACCCAAAGCAGTTCACCGGTATTCACGTCATAACCACGGATCACACCCGATGGTTCTTCAGTTGAATAGTTGTCGGTAGTTGAACCCGCAATAATAATGGTGGTACCGGTGACTACAGGCGGTGAGGTTGGAATATAACCGCCCGGATATGGGAATGGCATATCTTTTTGCAGATCGACTTCGCCATTTTTACCAAAATCAGAACAGACTTTACCGGTGGTCGCATTGACCGCCACTAAACGCCCATCATTGACCGGTAAAATGACTTTTTGTGGACATTCAGCAGAGCTGCTTTTTTTCGCAGCGAGACTGCTTTCAAAACCAGCCGTATTGTTGACATCATAATAAGACACGCCACGACAGGTTAAATGCTGATAGGTATGATCAGCTTTCAGCTTTGGATCATAGGTCCATTTCGCCTTACCTGTTGCCGGATCAAGCGCAGTCAATTTCTGGTGAGTGGTACAGATGTACATGTTGTCACCCACCTTGATTGGGGTAACCTGATTGGTGGTTTCACCCGAGTCATTTTCAGTCTTGAATTCGCGCGTGTGATATTCCCAAGCCACCTGCAAATCTTTGACATTTTCAGTATTAATCTGCTTTAACGGTGAATACCGTAAACCGGACTGGGTACGACCATAAGCAGGCCAGTCTTCATCTGCCACACCCGGGATTGGCTGGTGGGCTGCAGGCTGCTGAGATTTTAATTCACCGCGAATTTCTTGCGGGTCATTAAATACAGCATAAATCATGACAGCGATGGTAATAGCCAGTGAACCACCCAGGGCAATTTTCGCACCTTTGCTTTGATCAAAACCGCGTGTTACTGCCGGAATCAGCAGGGCCAGACCAAACAGCCCTAAAATATCTAAACGCGGCGCAAGTGCAAAGAAATCTGAACCGACTTCCCACAGCCCCCACACCACTGTCGCCAAAACGAATATGGCATAAACAAGGAGTGCAGCACTTTTTCGTTTATACAAGAGAACTGCGGTCGCAATAAAGAGAATACCTGCAATGATGTAGTACCAAGACCCACCCAGCACTGCAAGATAAATCCCTCCAATCAGCAGTCCTATACCGAAAACAGCGGCAATGACCGCTAAAATCGTTTTCAGTACTGAACCTGATGATGAAGTATTCATATTGAACACCTATAAAAGTTTTTTTTGAAAGTCCATGCACATGACAGGCATGAGCACCCTTATTGTTAAATTCTGAGTTATAAATACATCAATGTCTTAAGCAGGCATTGCCCATTACTGCAACAAAGCACCTAGAGATTCAATAGTGTATTTGCAACTAAAAACTATGTTTTAAAATGACGTATTAAACTTAATTCCGCCCACCCAGACATTTTCACCGTTTTTGTCCGCACCGACGTGACGCACATATTGCACATTCGGGCGAATGGTGAGCCAGGGGGTGGCATGTAAACCATAATAAATTTCTGCATCGATTTCTTGATGACGATCAGTACTGACATCGTTATTCATGTTGATGCGTGCAATACCGAACGCAATTTCATCTTGAGGACGTGAATCCATCGCGCCTTTGTAAACCAGCCCGATATTTTGCATATCACTGACATTATTGGTTTTGGAGTCATGCACTGTCGCATTCACAAAGCCGGTCAAACCACGCGAAGTATCTCCGTGATGTGCAGTCAATTGTTGCTTGGCAACAATCCAGCCCCCATGGTGATGATCGGTTTGATCTGGATTGGAAATGACTTCAGCCTCTGCTGTACTGTAGTAATAACCGGCACGGTATTCACCCGGTAGTTTCTGTTCACCCAGTTTAGGTGCCCAAACCACTTCTGCAGGAAGCATTGCCCCTTTGGAACCATCCGTACTCAGGTTAAATCCTTTACCACGTTCCAGATTCTCAGGGTTGTATTCATAAGCACCGACTTGGGCATAAAATTCAGGGTTAATGTTGTATTTGACCCGGGCTGCCCATTGGCTTACTGGCCAGTTGTACCATTGATCACCAACCCAGTTCCCGACTTGTGAACCGCATAGGGCCAGATTCTGAAAATCGCAATCAAAACTGTTGAAGTCTTCACCCTCACCAAAGCGTCCGACTTTCACATCTAGTTTTTGTTCCAGGAATTTTTTCTTGATCCATAAATCAGTCAGACGCCAGGTTTGACCACGCCCCCAGACCTCTTGCACTGAACTCAAATGGCCGTTTAAAGCAGCAGCGCTTTGAGACAGTGACTGACCGTTACGCTGGGTCACTGTTATTTGTGCTTCGGTGTCTTGCCAGCCTGCAATTTTTGCCAGATCCAAATGTGCCCCAAAAACAAACTGGTCCGTATATTCAGTTTTATGGTTTGAAGATCTTTGCGCATCGATCAAGGTTGCCATTTCACCCGTATAACCAAAACTGAAATCATAGCCCTGATTTTGGAGTGCTGTACGTTGCCCGTTCCAGTCACCGAGCATCCACGGGCTTTCCGAACTGAAAGCAGCTTCAGCATGCACAGTGGTCGTGGTTAAGATGAAAGAGGCACAGCAAAGGTAAACGGCCTTCGATAATGGGGAGAGATACATTGAATGTGATACCTTCATCACAATATGAAGCTTTTTATTATACACCTGTTGATTTTAAAAAATCATTACTAATAGATAAAAAGTATGAATAAAATGTTGTATTTATTAGTATTATTATATACTTTTTGTAAATTTAAATATTATAAGTATTTGTTTATCATCATATTAAATTTAATAACACCAAACCATAGCTCCAAAGAAAAATTTGATATTCATCAGATAGATTTAGCTTTAATTTCTTATAACAGGTTCAGAGATAAATCAGCTCCATTAATGTTTAATGTTCTTCATTTTCAAATCATGCAACGCCACATTTTTTGTTGATTGAATATTAAATCACTATTGCGATAAGGCTTTTAAAAACATGAAAAAATTATTGTCATTTCACCATAAACTTTTAAAAATTAGATTATGCTAAAGTTATTCTGATAAGAAATTGCGTCGCTTTAAAACAATAATCTGGCTTAATAGACGAGAACAAGCATGAAAGGTTCAATCCTTGATTTTTCTATTCAACACAATACCGGTTTTATCTCGGGGGATGATAATCAGCGCTATAGCTTTAATGGCGCAGACTGGCGTAGTGAGCGTCCACCTTCACGCGGTGATCGGGTCGATTTTATCGTCAATACCGCGGGTGAAGCATCTGAGGTTTATTTAACCTCAGGCAGTTCTATTTATCTGGGAGAAAAAATTTCCAGTCAGCTTGGCAAATATTCAAATCTGGATCAAGCCGAGGAAAATTACAGCAGCATTGACTGGTTTGTAAAATGTCTGACCAACTATGCAAACTTTTCCGGCCGTGCACGCCGTAAAGAATTTTGGTTCTTTATGCTGTTTTGTGTAATTTTAGGCATTGTTGCTGAGGTAATTGATACAGTTTTAGGCACTAAGCCGCTGGTGAATAGCCTGCTTAATCTGGCACTTCTAGTCCCAAGTCTGGCCGTTGGCGCGCGTCGCTTGCATGATGTAGGACGCTCTGGTTGGTGGCAATTACTGACGCTTACCGTGATTGGCATACTGATACTGATCTGGTGGTGGGCAACTGAAACCAAGCAACAAAACAATGAGTATGGTGCTCCTGCCAAATAACCGAACCTTACAAATCCCGTCTTGATGCGGGATTTGTTTATCGATTATTTAATGACTAAATATCAGCAAAATCAGACTTTCTCCATGCTGCAAGATCAATTAGTGAAATTTCCAGATGCTGTATGGGTGCAAATCTATAAAGATAAAATGCAGCTGATGAATATAGATGGCACGATTACGCATACTCTGCTACCCGATGTGCCTTATGCCCATCCGCGGAGTATTATTGCCGACTTTGATGCAGCCGCGGTGACGCTGAAACGGCTGTTACCATCGTCAATGATGAAGAAACTATTTAGCTCTATAGCACTGCTGCAAATTATGGATCTGCCTGAAGACGGTTTAACCGAAGTTGAAAAGCGCGCGTTACTCGAACTCGGTTATGAAAGTAGCGTGCAAAATGTCATCCTGTTTGACCATGCAGGAAATGCACTGACCAAAGCCAGAGTTCCACCCCAACATCGAATGACGATCATTAACATTTTACTGGTGATTATCATTATGGTGGTGCTGGCATCGACCTGGTTTTTGACGCTTTAAATGTTCTTGCAAGAGCAAAAATCCCGCATGCTGCGGGATTTTTATCGAGATAACCATCTAATAAGAGAATTGATCTCTATAGATGAACCAGCTTATAGACATCGCCTCTCTAAAAATCAGCTCAAATAAAATAAGCAAAAATTAGGGTTTATTTAAAATAATCTAGCAACTGATTAAAGCAGTCTATTTGATATTTTGGCTGTGCCAGTGCTAATTCTTCCTGACTGCCATAACCATAATTTACCGCAATAGTCTCAATACCATTTTGACGGGCACCAAAAATGTCATGCTCACGGTCACCCACCATCAGGCATTGATCGGCCTGTAATTTTTGCTGCTCTAAAATATACTGAATCAGCTCAGCTTTATTGGTTCGCTCGCCATTCAGCTCACTACCATAAATGTCGGTAAAATACTGGGCCAGATCAAAATGTTCCAGAATCTGTTTGGCATACACTGTCGGTTTTGCTGTAGCGACAAACAAGCGATAACCACGGCGTTTCAGTTCTGCCAGCGTTTCTGCTACACCCTCAAAAACATGATTTTCATAGAGACCCTTGACTGCAAAGCGCTCCCGATAACCCATCAAGGCCTGTTCAGCCAGAACATGATCGGCCTCAACATTTAAAATTTTGGCAAGCGAGGCTTTTAAGGGCGGACCAATAATCCAGTCGATATTGATCTCGTCACTAATCGGATGACCGATCTTTTCCAGACCATAGCGTGCAGACGTCGTAATCCCCACTTTCGGATCGGTTAATGTCCCATCCAGATCAATTAAAATATTCTTAATCACCGCCCATCCCCTCTCATTAGTACCGATATAAATTAATATCGAGAGTTCATTCAAATTTGCCTATACTAATGCAATTTTAGTGAATGAAGGACATCATTTTGCGCCCTACCGTACTTTGCTTTTCCGGTTTAGACCCTTCAGGTGGAGCCGGCCTTCAAGCAGATATTGAAGCCATTGGTCAAAGTGGTGCACATGCGGCAATTGCCTGCACAGCCCTCACTATTCAAAATTCACAGCAGGTTTTTGGTTTCGAAGCCACTTCCAGAGAATTGCTGTTGGCACAGGCCAATGCGGTGGTCAATGACCTGCCCATTCGTTGCGTAAAATCTGGCATGTTAGGCACCACAGACAATATCGCAGCACTGGCCGAGTTTCTGGCTGCACATCCAGATTATCTCTATGTGCTGGATCCGGTTTTGGTCGCGAATAGTGGCGGTTCGCTGGGTAATCAAGAAACGCTGGTCAAAGCATTTACCCAGTTGATTCCATTAGCCACTATCTTAACGCCGAACACGGTTGAACTACGCGCCCTGACGGGTGAGCAAGACCTCAAACTGGCCACTCAAAAATTATTTGAAATGGGTGCACAGGCAGTTTTGGTCAAAGGTGGCCATGAAGATACGCCAGATTACATTCAGAACAGCCTATATATCGCAGGTGAGCTGGTCAACGAAACTCGCTGTCCACGTCTGCCAGGTGAATATCATGGTTCAGGCTGTTCACTGGCCAGTTTCATTGCCGGACGTCTGGCCATGGGTGATCAGTTGAAAACTGCGGTACAGCATGCTGAAACCTGGTTATTTGGGGTATTAAAAAATGCTGAAATTCCTGTTCCAAATGGCCAGAGAATTCCAAAGCGTTTTTAAGATCACACTTCTTAAAATCAAAACTAAAAAAGCCTGAGTCATTCAGGCTTTTTTATCACTGCTATTTTTTAAACAATACTATTTGGCCTGATAAATGATTTTGCTTACATAGGTCGGTAAATTCCAAGCACCACCGGCGAAGCCTTTGCATTGTACGGTCAGACCACTGAAGCTTTTGACAAATTTCTTGCCATTCCAGGCCCATTCGTTCTGACTCAGACAATCGCCCAAACCACGCACTTTATGCCCGGAAAATATCTGGCCTTGGTTAAAGGTTTCTCCCGAGGTCGTTACCAGCTGTTTAAATTGCTTGTTTCGATCCATCAGCCAGAAGCCACTACCCATATTATAAGCCCCGCGCCAGCATGGAATCTGAATCAGCTGATTCTGGGCATTAATGGGATAAATTGTCATAACATTATCATCGAGAAAACGCTGGCTAAACAGCAAATCACATTGATCCTCGTTGGTAGTCGCTTGCAGTTTTCGAATCATCTGCTGACTGGCTGCCGTATTCAGTTTCGCTTGGGTGACTTTGCCTGACTGATATTTTGGTATCTGAATTTTCGGTATCGCTGCAGCTTTGAGCACCGCCTGATTGGATTTTTCCCCCGGCCTGATCAAGGCTGAGGGCGTAGAAAGTCGACGCTGAAATTCATCCATCTTGAGTAAAACGGCACTGGCGCCGGCGGTCGACAGGTTCCAGCGTGATTGCGCATTTTTAAATATCACTGGACTCGTTCCCTGCACCGCTTTCAGCAAGGCACGCGTTTGACTGCTATTGAGTTGCCCTATTCCCTCCCTATTCAGACCAATCACGCCATAAGGTGTGCTGGCAATTTGCAGCCGAAGCTGTCTGGTGGGTGTGGCAGCAGCTAAGGGTAAAATCTGGACCTGAACTTTGATGCTACTGTTTGCACCTGCAGCACGCTCTAATAGCACCGAAACCGGCTGATCAATATCTTGATCCGATTGATAACCGGCAGCACGGCAGGTACCAGTATTATCACAGGCAATTTCCCAGTCTTTATGTGAAAAATGCAGTCCTTGAATGGCCGCCAGACTTAATGAGCTGATACTGGCTAGACCAAATGTGATACTCATGATTTTGATGCTGTAGATCCATTTTTGTTTCATCATCTAGTCCTTATTTAAAACGCTTGCCGAGGTGGCAGGCCGCATCTGCTCAATCTGCTTCTGTTTATCTTTTTTCTTGCGCTCATTGCTCAAAGTCGCCATTAAATCCTGCGCCAAAGCCTTAAGCAGAATCATATCTTCGGCCTGCATCTGCCTCGGTTGTTTATCCAGCAGACACAGACTCCCAAGCGCAATTCCATTTTTATCTTTTAAGGGTACACCAGCATAGAAACGGATATGATGCTGTCTTAACTCTGACAGATGCGGAAAGCGCGGGTCACGCTGCAAGTCTTCTATCACCAAAGGCTCATTCTGATAGAGCAAGTGGGTGCATACTGAATCCTTGCACATTTGTCGGGTTGCAACAGGCTCCTGAGTAAAAGGACTGACTGGAATATACATTTCGTGCTGATTCAGCCAGGAAATTTGTGCGTAGTCGACATCAAAAGCCTGACGGGCTTCTTCAATATATTGTTTATAAAGGATCTGATGAAAGTGATCTAATAATCCCAACTCATTTAAAGCCTGCTGCCGTTCTTTTTCATTCTTGATCTCCAGATTCTCAAACCAGCTTTCCCCTTCATTCTAGGTATAAGTTTCGATAGTCAGAATCAGATCATCGACATTATTGACCAGTGCCTGCAGCTCAAAACGTTGTTGCAGTTCATCCAGAAGCTCCAGCTGCATCACACTCCAAGTCGCAAAAATGATTTTCAGCTCAGGATATTGCTGCGCCAGTCTATATTTCAGCAACCGAATCTGTGCCGCAGGCGCATGATGAAAAATCGACACACATAAAATCTTGATCGAAGCTGGTAATACAATACCCTTTCCTGATTCACTCGATTGAATCAGCACATCCAGATCATTTCGGGCAGCAATATTTTTGAGATTCAGCGCGTGTGCCACCATGGCAGAAATCTGGGTGTCAATTTCCCAACGCGCACCGACACAATAAACTTCGGGCTGCTCAGCACTTAATTTACTTGGATAGGCTTTTTGAAATGCATGATTAAAGAATTGCAAGCCCTGATAAAGACGCAACCGGTGTTCGGCAGTAACATCAGTATCATGTCCTTGAGAATAAATCCGAATGGCTGGAATGGCCACTTCGCCATAGAACATTTGGACACGACGGGCCACCTCCTCTGCACTGGGTTTTTTCGGTAATTGCGCACAGATATAATCATTGGCTACCTGCATTGCATCATTGACTTCATCTGCCACCAGTCGCTGGTAAAAGCGTTCGGAGGGTGACAATACTGGCGTACTGCCGAGCAAGGTTTTGACAAAACCCAGTGCCGGCACATAATTGGACAAAACCAGCAGACAAGCAGTCAAAGGGGTCGACAAGATCAGCCCTACCGGTCCCCAGAGAGTGGTCCAGAACGTGGCAGCCAGAATAATCGCCAAGGTAGACAGACCGGTACTTTCCCCATAAAGCCAAGGTTCAATCACGTTATTGCTGATCAGTTCCAGCACCAGAATCAAGCCCACAGTCCAGAGCACCATGTCCCAGCCCGGATCAACGGCGAAAGCCAGCGTAATCGGGAAAATAGCTGAAACAATCGGACCAACATAGGGTACAAAACGCATAACCACCGCGACCAGCCCCCACATGATCGCTGCCGGTACGCCAATCAATAACAGACCAATCGCCATGGGAATGCCATAAGTGACATTGACCAGCAGCTGCATGCGCAAATAGGTTCCGATACTCTTGCCGGCATCATCCAGCGCATCGGTGCCGATATTCAGATTACCACCCAAGAGTTTCAGAAAGCGGTCATGCAAGTCTTTGCCATTGAATAAAATCAATACCATAAACAGGAACACAATCCCGATAATCGCCAACGGATTCAGGATTTTATTCAACCAGTCTAGGGCAGCTTCTTCACTCGTTGGTTCCAAACCGACCACTTTGACATTCTGCACATTTGGGTCTTCTGTTTCCTGTTCTGGGGTGTCTATCGAATCTTCGACTGTGTCAAAGGTCTGGATCGCACCGTCCCACATACTCGGTCCCTGACGATAGTTTTCGAGCATTTTCAGTTTTTGCTGGATGGTGTCCTGATATTGCGGCAGTTCCTGACTTAGCTTGCCAAGTTGCACCCCCAGATAAGTTGCAGTGCCACCCAGAAATGACAAGGTCAGGCACATGACCAGGCCAATCGCCGCCCATTGGGGACAGCCCCAGCGCTTTAAACGGGAAACCAGAGGAGAAAGTAAAAATGCCAGCAGAATGGCCAAAGCCAGCGGAATAAAAATATCACGGCCAAAATACAACGCCGTCATGACCACAGCAGCAATTACAAAGCCTGCCATCATTCTGAGTGCATGTTGGGTGCGCTGCCGCTCGGACTGATCCGGCATCAATACTTCAGTCTGTTGTTGCAGGTTGGCCTGTCTTGGTTTTACTTGACTGTTCTTGTTGTTATCCACCTGAAAAGTCCTAAAATATTATTCCTTCAACATAATTTAGGACTTTCTATATTTTTGTTACAAAGGTATTCCTGTAATCATTTGCAAAGATATTTCACTTAAATCTTTTCAGGTAAATGGATTAACTCACGCTTTTGATCCGGCGCATTTTCCGGGTTTCGAGTTGCACAGGGACTGAAGTATGTTGATGTAACAATTGCCATTTGCCCTGCTGCTTGCTCAGGCACATGCTGACCCGACACCAGCCCAACTGGAAAATCGGTTCAATCACCGCATAATTCACCCGGACATAACCATCGACTACAGCCAGATCAGAAGTGACATGAATATTAAGATCTTGGCGTTCGATGCGTATTCCTTCCGGCATAAAGCTTAAATATTGTTGCCAGAGTGCCTGATAGGCCTCGACACCTTTCACTTCCATACTGACATCGACCAGACGGATCTCCGGTCGGCACAATTGAACAATATCCTGAATATCGAGTCTGGCTATGGCATTGTCCCACTCCTGAAGAAATGCCATGACTTCCCGAGCCAATTGTTCATCCCCAAAAATCTGCATCAAATTTTCCTCAACCGGACAAGTCAGACCTGAAATAGGGATTCAATCAACTCACCGGATTTCTGATCTTTTGTTCTTATTATTTTGCCTGTGCTAAAGCGTTATTCTCGCTTTGCTCTCCCCACTGCCGGATTGGATACAGCTCACCTGAAGATTATTTTTTAAATTATTTTTATTTCAATCAGGATGAATATGCTGTTTCTAGATTGGATGATTCAAAAATCAGCAGCAATTAAAAGTTACTTTAGAACTTTCATCGCATGCCTGTAAATGACATAAAGCGTCATTTAAAAATAGAAATAATTTTAGATCTGAATAGGATAGCGAGCTGTTGCAGACCAAGTCGATCTGTTTATAAATTTCGTACGGCATTGATAAAATTTAAGGCATTTGATCCATGTGATATCAGCAGATAAAAGCCATCATTCAAATAATGGCTTTACGATAAGTCTGCTTTGGCATTTCAATGATTTCGACACAAAGCTGTATTTTTAAGTCTGGCTGGGCCGCAATATATTGCTGCATGACGTCGAGCACCAATTCGGAAATTGCCTGACGAACTTCGACACTGCGCCCGCTCAACAGTGAAACTTTAGCATGCACATAGGCCTGATCTGTAACAACATTCAGTCCAATCACATAATCCTGCTGCATAATCGCACGACTTTTTAAATCATTGGGATCGGTGACATGGCCGGCGTTAAAAAGTGCCTGATGAATCGCGACCAATAAGGGTTTGATCTCGATATGTTGCAGATTGTCAGAATATTCCAGATGCAGGTGCGGCATTAAAGGGATCTCAAATCGAAATGTGAGGATCAGGCGACAGGAAAATGATCAGCCCCGAATTTCAGCAATAATGAGAATAATACGATTAATCAACCGTATTATTCTCTCGTCAGAATTTTAGTCTAAGGCTAAATTTAAGCTTTCTTGACATATTCGGATTTCAATTTCATCGGGCCGATCCCCTCGATTTTACAATCGATATCATGCCCATCGGCAGCATCAGGCAACAAACGGATACTTTTGACTTTAGTGCCCACTTTCACCACTGAAGATGAACCTTTGATTTTCAGGTCTTTAATCACCGTGACGCTATCACCGTCCGCCAGCACATTGCCGTTGGCATCCTTGATGTTCACTTGTTCTTCAGTGACTTCACCTTCTTTCCACTCATGTGCACATTCAGGACAGATCAGTAGATCGCCATCTGTATAGGTATATTCAGATTGACATTTTGGACAGTTTGGCAGACCCATAAAAACCTCGAAAAAAAGAGAAAAATAAAATAAATGAAACAAATAAGCGCACAGTATAGCATCTTTGTCTAGAGCACTCATGAATAGAACATTGAGATGAAAACCACACAGGAGATCGAAGGAATTAATTGTCTGAAATCTGCGGATTAACCAGCAAAGACAGGAGTTGTAGTGATTCCTGCCAGCTCAAATGACACACCGCGGGCGGTACCACATCCGGATAACCCACCTGAATAATATGCAAACCGGTACCGATTGAGACTTTTTCAAAGATGATCGTCACCTCTATTTCACCCTGCAAGTCTGGGGTAGAAAACTGATCGGTATAGCGCAGCAGCTGATTAGGAATGACCTCATGATAAATGCCGTGAAAATGATGCTGGGTCCCGGTAGAAAAATTGGTAAAGGTGGTTTTATAGCTGCCGCCAGGTTTGACTTCCGCATGTTCTACTTTGGCAATAAAGCCATGTGGTGCCAGCCATTTGGCCAGTGCATCCGGATGCACAAAGGCACGATACACCCGCTCCGGTGGCGCACTGAACACACGATGCATTTTTAAGGTGTAACTCATTTTTTTGTCCTTTGTTCTTATTATTTTTTTATTGCGGGATATTCCCTGCATTTGTTGTGACTAAAATCATCAGCCTGAGTTAAGTACTCATCTGAGTTATTTTATCCAGTTTTGAGCTGGCTATATATAATGAGTATGTATCTATACTCAAGCTCAAATCTTCGTATAGCAATTAAATAAAGCAATAAAAAACCCGACAGACCGGGTTTCTTACTTTAAATCATTTAAATACAAGCATGCTCAGCTACTACGCAGGCTGCTCTCTTCATCATCCAGCTCATCATCATAGACATAGGCCATGCAACCCCAACCATCATATTCGCCCTGAAATTGTGCCGCGATTTTGCTGAACCATTGTTCCAGATCAACGATATCTTCGTAGGCAGGCTCCATATACACATAAATCGTGATGATCCATTCCAGGGTATCGCTTTCTTCATCCTGAAACAGGCTAATTTTTTGCTCTTCTTTTAATAGATGCAAGGCACAACGATCCGCCTGCGCTTCATCCGCAAAGGCAATCGAAAATTCAATTTCGTGCGCTTCTTGCAAGTCGTCGCCATCCTGATGCATTTGCCACAGTACATTGCCATTTTCATCGTCAGGGAATTGATTGTAATCACGTGACATAGAAGTTTCCTTATTATGATGCTGTTTTATTCTGCATTTAAGATTAGCTGATTTTTGTACAATTATCGAGATACAGACAAAAAATATTATCTTTTAACCATAAATAAACATATGATTTTTATAAATATAAAAACAAGTAAGGGGATCAATATATTCGAGATTCCTCAAGGCCAAAAATCCTGAAAAATATCAGGATTTAAACCAACTTATAGCATTCAGAATACTCTGGTAAAAATCTTCTAGCCCTATGAGTGTCATGATCTACGCGATGTATGGATGCAGATGATCTTGTTTCAATTGCAAAACCAGTGCAGCAAACTTGAGCTCCTCTAAACGCAGATCAAGATAGGATTCTTGAATCATCGCCTGACTCAGTGTCTGCCCGGTATAATTCAGCAAGACATAATCATCCTTTAAGGCCTGCAATATCTCGCCCAAATTTTCTGTGCTTAATTGAGAGAGATATAAATCTGCCTTACAGTTGAAAGCCAGACTCAGGATTTCAATAGTACTTCGACGGCGATTGTCGTCGACATAATTACAGCTCCCCACCTGCTGTTTTTCTATGGCCTGTTGAATTCTGTCACGGACATTGCGTAAATGCCGAACCGCATCCGTTTCGCTATAACCCTCAATCAGCTGCTCTAAAACCTGTGTTGCGGGAAGCTGCAAGCCGAAGCGCTGGGCCTGTATTTTATGCTGTAAAGCACTCAATACCTCTTGCAAGCGATGCTGTTGTTTAGCCTGTTCATAATAACCGTGCAAACTTTGTCGGGCCTCCTGCTCAACCTCGGCCACGGCCTGCGCCTGAAACTGGGCAAGATAATCTTTTACTCTTGCGATATAGGCTTTGAGATCATCGATCATGATCGAAGCATCCAGCTTGGTCGCTTCAACAAAGTTTTCGGCCTGCAAAGTCCGGTTAATAATATATTGCTCGATATCCCAGATATCCTGATATTTTTTATATTTATTCAGGGCAATGTTTAAACTGCCATTTTGTACCCGCAATTGGGTGATTTCATAATTCAATTCATCGACTTGAGTTTCATAATCTGCCAATTTGCTGCGGGAATGATCCAGGTTTTCCTGTAAAAACTGGATATTGCTGCGTAATGAAGCCTGTACCTTTAAGCTCCATAGCAATGCACATATTAAAATACTCGCGAGAACGAAGAGAGCCATACTGAGCATCGTTCTTTCCTTTAACCCCGGGCAGCGCCCTAAACCATCAAATTAAAAATTTATTATAAAGTCATGATTAATTTTGCATCACTTTAGCCAGATAAGCAAAGCCATTAATCAATACTAAGTCATTCATTCATTTTATTTTTCTACAAAATTTTTATGTGAAAGTCATGTAGGACAGACTGCTTTCCGGCTCAAATCAAATCTATTCTGAAACAACTTACGATATTTTTTATATCAAAGGATATAATTTAAAAGTTTAAAAATAATAAAAGGAAAATTAAAAAATCATAAAAATAAAGGCATCAGGCCTATAGCGGGAGATAAAAGAATAAAAATTCTCTAGACTCATCATCAAGAGATAAACCGAATATTAAAATTTATACTCTGCAGTGACAGCCGATCAGGCAGTGGATCAGTAGAAAATTTCATTTGAACATGCTTATAAAGCCACTCATCTCCAAGTTGCTATCGAAATAAATTCTCACACTTTTTATATGGGTTTCCCAGTTTAAGAGCTTGATCCTCATCATATTTATGAGATTAAAAAGCATCTGTCCGGTTGGCTCTGATTATTAAGCAGAATCAAATTAGAACGGTATGTCTGCCTTTATTTCGACCGGGACACCACTCAAAGGCTGGGTAAAGGCCAGATAACTGGCATGCAAGGCCATGCGATTTAAAGGACTGCGCTGGGGTTCGGGATGATAAATTTTATCGCCAGTAATGGGATGACCGATATGCAGCATATGCACGCGTAGCTGATGGGAACGGCCAGTAATTGGTGTCAGTAGTACCCGGCTAATGTCTTGCTGGGGTAGATATTCTAAGGCCTGATACAGGGTTTTGGCGGCCTTGCCCAGTTCAAAATGCACCATCTGACGCGGACGGTTTTCCCAGTCGGTAATCAAAGGCACATCAACGCTGCCCTCACCTTCAAGTTTGCCTTGTACCAGTGCAACATAATTTTTATGTACCGTGCGTGCCTGAAACATTTTACTCACCGCCACTTCTGCATCGCGGTGTTTGGCAAACATCAAAATACCGGAGGTGGCCATATCCAGACGATGGGTAATTTTGGCCTGCGGATACTGGTTCAGAACCCGCAAATAGGCACTGTCATGATGTTCAGGTAAACGCCCCGGAACCGACAATAATCCGGCCGGCTTTTCAATTACCACCAGATCATCATCTTCATAAACGATATGCAGTGGTTCTTGCGGTGGACAATAGACAAAGTCATGGTTGATGGGCATTTTAAGGGTACAGCATCTGGAATAATGCGCGCAAAATAACAAGCGGCTTCTAGGCTGTCAATTACCGTGCTTGACCAGCTCAGCTTAATCTGCCAGATAATAATCGACCGTCGAGACCACGCGTACTTTTTTCAAATACGGCGTATTGCTGTCGCGATCTTCAATACTAAACAGCCCCTGATTGGCGGACTTGATTTTGCCCAGACTGCTTTTTGAATCTGCAGCACATTTTTCCGCTACACTGCGCGCATTTTCGGTGGCCTGCTCAATCATCGCAGGCTTGATGTCATTCAGCTTAGTAAATAAATATTCCGTTCTTTGTCCGGAATCATCTCCGACAAAGGCAATGCCTTTTCTGCCCAAGGCCACCAGACGACTTTGTGCCGCACGCACTGCATCTATTTTGTGGGTATAGACGGTGATGGTCTGGCTGGCGGTGTAACGTAGCGCGACATTGGCATCCCCGCCATATTGCTGCGCGTATTTATCGGTGATACTCGGTGAAGCACTGGTAATCTCTTCCGCGCTAAATCCTTCATTTTTTAAGAAGGTCTGAATTTCCTGGGTATTGGTTTGCATGGTATCGTACAACTCGGCCAGATCCTGACTGCCGGCATTAAAGCGGATTGGCCATACCGCCACATCGGCTTTGACTTCGCGTTCCGACAAGCCTTTGACCGAAACTATACGTTCATACTGTTTAATTTTCAGCGCGCTATTGCCGAGAATCCATCCTGCAATAATCATTCCCAAGCCGATCAAGGCACCTAAAATCAGGGCCGGTTTGAATTGATTCATCCTTCAACTCCTTTGAAATCTTTTTTCGTTCTTATTGATCCTGCCACGCTATCAAGTAGCGATAAAATGATATTAATCCAATCTTATTTTTATCACTTGAAAATTCAATCACAACATCGCACTTAGCTTTGATTCATCAGATAGATTGCAATTAACGGCGTCAGGTTAAATAGCAGAATCCCAATTTTATAGAGCGCCATACCCGAATAATGAATCATATCGAAACTGGTATCTGACAGCCGAAACCATTTTCCATGCACCTGCTTCATCCAGTTTCGGGCAAAGACATAGACCACGAACCAGATCATGAGAATGACATAATTGATGAGTGTGCAAAACAGTAAAAAACGACACCAGATATCGAGATTCATGAGGATTCCCCTAGGGGGCAGCTGATGTTTTTAAAATAACAGATCGTGTTGAGAAATGAAGAGCTTATTTGTATCTTGCGTAGATGGATATTTTTCTTAAATTTATGATTTATATTTATTTTAATTTTTTATTCTGCGTATATTACTAGAGAATTTTTTAGGGTGTTGGGAAAACTCGCAATGGTTTACTTCAACTATCATTCTTTGTAAGACCTGATCTTATAGCCTATAAACTTTTGGTCTATAGCGTCCTAAGCCGGATCGAGACCTTTTGGGTTCGTACTGCACTCGCGTTTTGCGCCGCTCACAGCATGCTACTCTTTCCGATCCCATCACACCCTTGAAAGCTATATTAGGCAAAGATGGACGGGATTAATTTCCTATGTTTTTTTAATTTCGATTAAATCTGAAAATTTATTTCACTATTAACCCTAATATAGAGAAATAAATTCCATTTTTTATTTTTTACGCTTTTTTATTCGCCAAAATGAGACTTTATTGCAATTTATATTCAGGTCAGGATTGCTGTTTTATTGAAAGAATGTTCCCTGAATCCATTGCGCACTAAACCACCATGCACTGATCGCTGACATCCCGCACAGAAGATTGGCCAGAACCTTATTGAGTCTCGTCAGTTCAGAATTATAGATTTTCAGATTCACCAAATAAGCCATCACGCCGTAGAGCAAGCCAATTACGCCCCCAAACAGGATCAGAATTAATGGCCATGCGGAATAAAAATGGGCTTTTTTGCTTAATTTGCCTGATTCTGGTGCGTACTCTCTGATTTCCATATGCGCTTACCCTCTTTCCAATATGTACATATGCACTATTTCAAGGCAGATATTTAGCTGTTATTAAATATTTGCCGACTCAGACTTGGATTGAAGCAAGAAGCAGACCAGTTCTAGTGTACAAAGAGCTGACGGGTATGCTGGTTAATATAGGCATTTAGCCCATCGCCATATCGGGCAAGCTGTTTCATGTTCTCGACATGCTGATAACCGGCACTGCTATAGCTGTAGGTATAAACCTTAGAGGTTTTCTTAAATTGAACCCGAATAAACTCGTTACCAATCTCGTAATTGGCAACACCTGAGTCATGATTAAGATCAAGATAATGTTGCAATTGAGCTACCCTAAATACTTTGAATCTAAGGTTTTATATGGGGTTTTATTAATCAATTTTCAATCAACTTCAAACTATAAATAGCGAAGTTTGGATAGCAAAAAGCCCTATTGAGTAATAGGGCTTTCGTTCAAAACAGAGGGTAACTGTTTGAGTTGTTTTGCTTAGGCATTCTTATTGTTAAATTGATTGCCTTGGCATTTGGTACACGGTGGTAAACGATCAGTACCAATTTCTAAGTAGGTGCGGTGTCCGCATTGAACACAAAAATAGAAGCCTGTTCCGGGTTTTTCGCCAGCAGTAACCATCTTTGTTCTCCATGGTTTTAGAAATGGTCTAACTAGTATAACCCTCTGGTGATGAATGTCTATTGTCCATTTTTGTAAATGATAGTGTCGTTTGGGCTAACCCAAATTTTATGAAATTTGGGTTCTGACAAATTCCTGTAATGATTCCTTTACCTTGATATCTCCATGTAAATAACAACATTTTTTATATTTTTTACCTGATAAACAAGTACATGGATCATTAGGCTTAACTTTTTGGCTTATATTCCTAATCGGCTGCTTTTTGTTTTTATTTGCAGCTTTATCCAAGGCATCTGCAAAGGCTTTAAGCCCTGAAGCTAAGAAACCTTTTAAATCATTAAACTCAATCATGTAATAATTTCGCCCTAAAGCACTTCCTAAATGTATTGATTCTTTTAAATACCGTTCTGCCTTTTCATCATCTTTAGTCAATAAAATGCCTTTATGATATTCCATACCTAATGTTGCTAATGAATCTGGACATCCTAAATCAATTGCCTTTTCTAAGTAGTCTATGGCCAATTCCTTGTCAAAGACACCTGTATCAACATCAGAGTAGTAATAAAATAAAAACCTTAAAGCCATAACATCATCTTTTGCTTGGGCTTCAATCAAATATTTAAGAGAATCCTCATACTTTTTCAATTTGTATAAATAAGCTCCATATAATCCTTGGGCAGGTGAATAGCCTCTAAAAGCAGCAGCTTCCAATCTTTTCCAAGCGATTGAATTGGGGTTTTCTTCTATATCTTGTGTAGTTAAAAGACTATTTGCATATCTATATAGAGCCTCTAAGGCTGCACATTTATTAATAGCTTTTTCTTTATCACCTTTAAAAATATAAATATTTTTATCTAAATCTGCAGAAATTTTACATGCTGCATCATAAAAGTTAATTGCAATTTCATTTAATGAATCAGTATGTGCACTAAATGCTGAACTTACGACTAAACCTTTATCAAATGACTGTTCCTTTATAATTGTTTCACAAGCAACACCTGCTATTAACTTCTTTTTATAATCCAATTCTGTAGTTGCTTGGAACAAAATATCTTTAAATTCTAGCTGCTTAATATTTGTAAGTTGAATATCTTTAATACTTATATAGAGACAACGTTTTAAAATATTTAGAGTATCCACAAAAATTACTATCAGTTTCTGCCTAACCTCATGTGATTTTTGAATAAGCAATTCCTTACTTTTTTCATAAAAATCATTTTCATCTTTATCATATTTGCTATTGCTATTTTTATGCACTCCGCTATTACATAATTTTCTTACTAAATGTAGATTATCTCTCAAATCTTTATTAATAATTTGAATATCATATAATTCTTCAATTTGGTTAAAAATAATTTCTGTATCAAACTCAATTTTTTTACTCTTAGCTATTTCATTGATAGTATTTTCTATAATGAGCCTAAATTTAAGAAGACTATAATCTGGATTATGATTAAGAAATTCTAAAGCTACACAATAATCTTCATATATTTCCTCTGTGAATTCACTCGCTAATTTTAGATCACTAATTTTATGAGACATTTTATAAATTTTAAAATAAAAAAACTTACCCTAAAGTAAGTTTTTTCATAATATATTTCAATAAGTTTTCACTTAAACCATCAATGTACTAGGCCTTCCAAAAAATCCTGTGCAAAGCGCTGTAATACCCCACCCGCTTCATACACATGCACTTCTTCTTCAGTATCCAGACGACAAGTGACTGGTACTTCAATAATCTGGTTCTTACCATCATCGGTTGAACGCTCAATTACTAAAGTTAAAGTCGAACGTGGCGCAATATTACCAATCACGCTATACAGCTCAGTACCATCAAGACCTAAAGTCTTACGATCTGTACCCGGCTTAAACTCAAGCGGTAAAACGCCCATACCGACTAAATTAGTACGGTGAATACGCTCAAAACCTTCAGCGACAATTGCTTCTACACCTGCCAGACGCACACCTTTCGCCGCCCAGTCACGGCTAGAACCCTGACCATAATCCTTACCGGCAATAATAATCAACGGCTGTTTACGGTTCATGTAGATTTCAATCGCTTCCCACATCCGCATCACTTCGCCTTCCGGCTCCACACGCGCTTTCGAACCCTGTTTGATCGTGCCGTCAGAACGCACCACCATTTCATTAAACAGTTTCGGGTTGGCAAAAGTCGCACGTTGCGTCGTGAGGTGATCACCGCGATGCGTTGCATAAGAGTTAAAGTCTTCCTCAGGCACACCCATTTTTTTCAGGTATTCACCCGAAGCACTGTCTAAAACAATGGCATTTGATGGTGACAAATGATCGGTGGTGATGTTATCGCCTAAGATCGCCAGCGGACGCATATTTGACAATGTACGCGGTGCAGCCAAAGCCCCTTCCCAATACGGCGGACGACGAATATACGTACTTTGCGGACGCCAGTCATACAGCGGACTTGTTGCCTTTTCATTCACACCCAAGTCGAACATCGGAATGTAGATTTTTTTGAATTGTTCTGGTTTTACAGCCACTTTTACCAGCGCATCAATTTCTTCATCCGATGGCCAGATGTCTTTCAGGTAAATCGGGTTGCCGTCTTTATCATTTCCTAATGCATCCTTTTCTATGTCAAAACGAATCGTACCGGCAATCGCATAAGCCACTACTAATGGCGGTGAAGCCAAGAATGCCTGCTTCGCATAAGGATGAATACGTCCATCGAAGTTACGGTTGCCCGAAAGCACCGCTGTTGCATACAGGTCACGGTCGATGATTTCCTGCTGAATCTTTGGATCGAGTGCACCCGACATACCGTTACAGGTCGTGCATGCATAGGCCACGATACCAAAGCCCAGTTTTTCTAAATCTTTAAGTACACCTGCTTCTTCCAAATACAAAGCAGCCGCTTTAGAACCGGGTGCAAAAGATGATTTCACCCATGGCTTACGCACTAAGCCAAGCTCATTGGCCTTACGTGCCAGCAAACCTGCCGCCACCGTATTACGTGGGTTAGATGTATTGGTACAAGAGGTAATCGCCGCGATAATCACCGCGCCATCTGGCATCAAGCCTTCCGCTTCTTGCGCACGAGCTGCTTCTAAATTACCGGCAATGCCTTTTTCTTTCAGGTCAGCCGTAGATACACGTGCATGCGGATTTGATGGGCCAGCGATATTACGTGTCACAGTCGATAAATCGAAACGCAGCACACGTGGATATTCCGCTTGGGTCATGTCTGATGCCCAAAGACCAATTTCTTTGGCATAAGTTTCGACCAGTTTGACTTGCTCAGGTTCACGGCCGGTCAAAGTCAGATAATCAATGGTGTTCTGGTCGATATAGAACATCGCAGCCGTTGCGCCATATTCCGGGGTCATGTTGGAAATCGTGGCACGATCACCCACCGACATGCTGTCAGCACCTTCACCAAAGAACTCTAAATATGCGCCAACCACACGTTCTTTACGCAGGAATTCAGTTAATGCCAAGACGATATCCGTTGCGGTAATACCCGGCTTGCGCTGACCTACCAATTCCACACCAATGATATCAGGCAGACGCATCCAAGACGCACGACCAAGCATCACATTTTCAGCTTCCAAGCCACCCACACCAATCGAGATCACACCCAATGCATCTGTATGTGGCGTATGCGAATCTGTACCAACACAGGTGTCCGGGAATGCCAGACCATCACGGTTTTGAATCACCGGAGACATTTTCTCCAGATTGATCTGGTGCATGATGCCATTGCCCGCAGGAATTACATCAACATTTTCAAACGCGGTTTTAGTCCATTCAATAAAATGGAAACGGTCTTCGTTACGACGGTCTTCAATGGCACGGTTTTTCTCAAAGGCATCCGGATCAAAACCACCAAACTCAACCGCCAGTGAATGGTCGACAATCAGCTGGGTTGGAACTACCGGATTGACTTTAGACGGGTCACCGCCCTGTTCTGCAATCGCATCACGTAAACCGGCAAGGTCCACCAGCGCCGTTTGCCCCAAGATGTCATGACACACTACACGTGCCGGATACCAGGGAAAATCATGTTCCTGTTTACGCTCAATCAGCTGGCGTAAAGACTGTTCCAGAATGGCAGGATCACAACGACGCACCAACTGCTCTGCCAGGACTTTGGAAGTATAAGGAAGTTTGGCATATGCGCCTGGCTGAATATCTTCTACGGCCTGTCGTACGTCATAATATTCCAGCTGGGTGGATTGCAGCGGTTTACGGTAGTTGTTGTTCATAAGCTTGCCTGCCCTCGTTTATCTCTATTTTTATTCATCAATAGATATTGATGAGTTACTTTTGTAATAGCAGCATTGTACGCTGCACAAATAGCATTTCCCAAATTCTATATTTTTCAAATACTTAATTATAAAAATCGGTATTTTCGCAAAAATTTGTTACATAGACTTTAGAATTTTTGCTTTAAAGCGGTCTTTTGCTAAAAAAATCTGAATAATTCGCCTTATTCTTTAGTCTTATGTTGCAAAATATTTCTCTATCTTTTTATTTGAATATTACTCCAAACCACTAATATCATTAATAAATAATTAATTTTATGTGCATTTTTTTAAAGATAAAAAAATATAGTCTCACTGGTTTTCATAGGCCTGTCCTGCCGCCGCATTTAGCAAAATTTCAATCCCCTAATTTAGGATAGCAGATTTTCCAAAACTATCAGAACCTCAGTGTGACGCATGTCACATTATTCGCAATCCTCACATTAAAACAATAACCATAACAGGCAGAACTGAAATGTTGAAAATCGCAATATTCGGAGCTATAGCCGCCATTTTGACGCTCTTAGCTCGCGGTTGGGATGGAACAAAAAATCCATCACCACCGTCCAATCCATCTAACCCGTCCCAACCCTCTCATCCCTCACACCCAATACATCCACCCAAGCCATCACATCCCGTTCCGACAACATCAGACAGCTTAATTAGCAACCCACCTCTGTTACCGAAAAGTGCCAAGGGCAAATATGAGCTGATCGTGGCCTATAAAACCAGCAAACTCTATAACCCCAGAAACGGATTATGGGATCAGGTACTGCTGAGAGGCTATTTAACCAAACCCAGTTTATTTGATAAGAAAAAAACCGGTGAATATGTCGAGGATCAGCTGGTCGGACCACAGATTCGGGTCAAACAGGGTGAAACCATGGCGCTTAACCTGAATAACCAGCTGCCACCCGAGTCAGAAACAACCTGCCCAACTCATGTTGAGAATGTAAATGAACCACACTGCTTTAATACCACCAACCTGCATACCCATGGCTTCTGGGTCAGTCCTCAAGGCAATAGCGATAATGTCTTTTTGAAATTCAAACCTCAGGAAAAATTTGATTATCAGTTCAAAATGGAACCGAATCATCCCGCAGGGACTTACTGGTATCATGCCCATCTGCACGGTTCAACTGCTCTTCAGGTGTCGAATGGCATGGCAGGCCCATTGATTGTTGAAGGCTCAAGAACACCAAAAGTCAAAAATGGCAAAGTCACCTCAACTGGAGATATGGATATTCTATGGAAAGAAAAAAACAGTTACCCGAACGAAAACATCCTGTTGTTCCAGCAAATCCAATATCGCTGTAGCAACCCCGACCCTAATATCACATTCGCTGTTCCCAATAACTGTGAAGGTGTAGGTATAGGCATGCTGGAAAATTATAATGACCTCGCTGCATTTGCCTCCTGGGGCGACAATAACTACTACACCTCTATCAATGGTAAAATTTTAGGTGAAATCAAAGTAGAACAGAATCAGTTTAACCGCTGGCGCATAATTCATGGTGGAGTACGCGATACCATTGGTTTAATCATTAAGGAAATTCCTAACTCCAGTAAGTTTAGTGCAGAACAAACCATTAAAGCCTGTTCAGCCTATCAGGAGGCAGACAAAAAAGCTGAATTTGACAAGCTGAATAGCCTGAATGTGCATACTATCGCGCAAGATGGCTTAACCATGAATCATGTACAGACCAGAACCCTGTCCGTGTTCCATCCAGGCTATCGTCATGATGCAATGGTTGCCTTTCCGACCACCAATAGATACTGCATTTTTGACACCAAATTGAATATCGATGATGAAATTAACGCGCCATTACCAACGGGTCAAACTACACCTCAACTTGCCCCAACCAATCTCTTTAATGCCCAACTGCTGGGATGGGTCAATGTAAAAGCAGCCAAGACCAAGGCTCAAACTGCTGCCCAGTTCCTGAAAGAGCGTGCACAAAAAATTGGTTTAAACAAAGACATCCAGACCCAGTTATCTCAGCTTAATCTTTCTGCGTTTAGTGATCATCCATCATTGATGACGAAAGAGATTGATAAGGTGGTCGCTGCCCGACCAAAACAGTACAGTGCATTTGTGCTGGCTTTTGCGAATGGCTTGAAATTTGGCTTCCGGCATAAAGAAGGTGGTGACTTAATAAGTTTTGGAGATAAATTTGATGGTGATGGATCAGTGGGTGGAGAATATGTCCGTCAATTACAAGTTGGACAGACTGATGAATGGGAACTGACGACCGAAAATTTTGGCGGTCATCCGTTCCATATTCATGTTAACCCGTTCCAGATTGTTAAAATTTTGAATCCTGATGGTAAAGATGTCAGTGAAGCGTTATCTGAGCCAGTCACAGATCCAAATAGACTTGAAGATGTGCAATACCGTGGCATGAAAGGACAATTTAAGGATACGCTTTTTATCAAAGCTAACTATAAATTTATTCTCAGAAGCCATTACAAAAAATTTGAAGGTGACTTCGTACAACACTGTCATATTCTCGATCATGAAGATCAGGGCATGATGGAAACCGTACGGGTCTGTGGAGGCAAATTCCCTTGTGATTCGCCATTACCGGCTAGCCATCATCACTAAAGATCTGCTCGCTAAAAGCCAATGATTTCGATTGTTGGCTTTTTTGTTTGCCTCTATTTGATGCTTGCTGCACAATAACTGCATTGATTTATAGTATTCAAAACGGGGCTTATTATGGCAGCGTCTCCTGCTTTTACATTGTTTAGTCTGAATGGTGTAGATGTACAAAAATTCCTTCAAGGTCAGGTGACTTTGAATACTGAAACTTTGGCGGAAAACCAGACACGCTATACTGCAATCTGCAGTCTGAAAGGACGCATTCAATTTGGCTTATGGCTTAAAAAAATCAGTCCGGAAAACTTTGAAATCGTCAGCACTGCAGATCAGGCTACGGAACTGGCCAATCATATTAAAAAATTTGGCGCCTTTTCAAAAATGAAACTGGAATTGGTCGGTCCGGTTTATCCAGTCATCAATGGCATTCATACTGACTTTGTGGCAACTGAAACCGATGTGACGATGTGGGAACAGCAAGCCATTGAATCAGGTCAGGCCTGGATTCAGGCGGCTACCGCCAATCTGTTTCAACCACAAGAATTACGGTTGCATCAACGCGAAGGCATTCACTACGATAAAGGTTGCTACCTGGGTCAGGAAGTGATTGCGCGCCTGTGGTTTAAGGCCAAGCCAAAACACTGGTTACATCTGGTTCAAGGCACAGGTGCCGCGCCTGATATTGCGACCAAATTGAGTAATGATGTTGAAATCGTCAATAGCATCGCGATTGAAAATGGTTATAAAGCGCTAGTCGTGGCAAAACCTGAAGCATTGAACGAGCTAGGTCTAGAAGTTCTGGAACTTCCTGAAGCCTTAAGTGGTGATGTGGCGCGTCCGCAATAATGAGTGCTTAGCACATAAAAAAAGCCAAGATGAAATTCTTGGCTTTTTTGTTTTAGAAACCATGAAACAGCTTGTTCATGTCTTTCACGACATAGTCTTTGAAATGATAGGCTCGCGCATGTTTGGCATCAAACTTTGCCGTGAGTTCACCTTTTTGAAAGACATATACTCGGTCTTCCTGACTCATCAAAAACTCTGCACCAAGTTTCATCAGCAGCGCATCAATCTTGTCTTCATAGGCAATCGATTCATCAGCATTGATTCTGTCATAGTGACGTTTAATGGTTTTGACAAACATGGTGAAATCCTGGGAGTCTGATTCAAACCGAGATTTAACCAGAGAAGTCGTCTTAAGCAAAGTAATCCTTTTGATATCTGCAAGATTGAGCAAAACCTGTCCAAATCATGCATCGATTTAATCGGTATATTGTGCTTCGATGATTTGTATTTAGTGACAAATTGTATATTTACAAAGCACAAAATCCTTTTATGATGTAAGTGAAAATGATTAAAATCGCACCAAGGAATAAGGTGCCAGCAATAATAAGGTTATAGGAACCATGAAAAAATTAGTACTCGCTACAGTTCTTGCCCTTTCTGCGCAATTCGCTCTGGCAAATACCGTAAAAGATCAAGTCGATCCCCAATTCCAAAAAGTTGAGGCCATGGTCAAAGCCAATAACTTTAAAGGTGCCTATGACGCTTTGAATCAATTGGCTAGCCAAGGAAATGCCCAAGCTTTATATAACTTAGGTTATTTAACCCAAACCGGCCAAGGTACAGCCAAGGACGAGAAAAAAGCCATTCAGCTTTACGAGCAGGCAGCCAGCAAAGGCTATCCGGTGGCCAATTATGTACTGGGTAAAAATTATGCAGCCGGCACACTCGGACTCAAACAGGATTTGACCAAAGCCAAACAGCACCTGGAACGCGCTTCGGCAGCCAAATTTGATGATGCCAGCATTGATCTAGCCATACTGCTATTTTCTGAAAATACGGCAGCGTCAAATAAAGCCGGACTACAAAAGCTGCAACCGCTGATCAGCAAAGGCAATATGCAGGCCATTCATGCCAAAGCCTTATATGACATCAGCAGCGGTTTCAAAAACAAAGATGAAAAACCGATTCAGCAAGGCCTAAGCAGCATTCAGGAACTGGCAAAAAAAGGTTATATTCCAGCGCTGATGGCAGTAGGTAATATGTTTGCCAATGGCAGTATTGTTCCGCAAAACCTGCCAGAAGCGAAGAAAATCTTTGCTGCATTGGCGCAGCAAAATGTTCCGCAGGCCAAGGAATCTTTGGCAGCAGTAGATAAAATGCTGGCTGAGCAGAAAAAAGTACCTGCGAAGAAAAGTTAAGTTAATTCCACAAAATTAAAATATAAAAAGCCCCATGCAATTTGGGGCTTTTTTTAGTAGCAGAGCATCCATCTGCTAAAAGATTATCCCCACCACAAGGCAATTAAGCCACTGGTCACGATAAAACCGACAATAGTACTCATCAACAATGGCGTTAAGGTTCGATCATTCAAACCATACGCCTGTCCCAGCATGCCAAAAATCGTCGGCATCGGCAAAGCTGCAATGAGCGTACCAGCATGGACCATTTCCTGACTTAAATCAGTTAACTGGCTCAGTCCCAGATACATCAATAACGGCATCATGATATTGCTGGAAAATACCAGATAGAAACTTTGCAGATTGACATATTTCAGACTCATTCCCACGATCCCACCTCCAATGGCAAACAGGGCCAATGGTGAGGCTGTCTGACCAATCAAGGCAAAGACCTGATCGAGATAGACTGGAATTTTAATCTGGAAAACCGCACAGGCCATACCGAGCATTACCCCCATAAATAAGGGATTCTTCAGCAAGGTCAGCAGTACACTTTTCAGAATAGCGCCGAGATTTGCCTGATGTTGAGTACCCAGCGCCGCCATGACTAGCACCAGCGGAATCAACAGTACGCTTTCGATGATGACCACCAAAGAGGTATAGGTCATCGCCTGTTGCCCGATCAATAAACTGAGCACAGCCGTACCAATCAATCCAGTATTCGACATTGCAGCACCCAGCGACAAGACTGCACTTTGCGAATGTGTATTCTGAAAATGACGGCGCATGATCCAGAAACCGCTACCATAGAGCAGTAAGGTCACGCTGCTATACACGGCAAAGTATTCAAAATACCAGATTTCATGCAGGTCTTTGGAGGCAAGGGACTGAAAGAACAGCAAGGGCAAGGCTACTTTAATCACAAAAGCACCGACCGTCCCCACCTGCTCTTTGCTTAACACTTGACTCTTTACAGTCAGATAACCCACTGCCAACAATAAAAATATGGGCACAATGACCGCAAAAATCATAATGCAGTATCCTCTTGTCAGTGATATTCCATTATAAGAATTTCTGAGACTAAAGCAGTGTTAAAAAGGCTCAAACAGGTGATTCAAACCATGCGGTGCGCAGCGCAGATATTGCGGTGAAATCTTGATTTTTTCATCAAGTGCTGCCGCTGCATGCCAAGGCCAATGTGGATCATAAAGAATGGCACGAGCCAGTGCTATAGCGTCGGCTTGGCCCTTTTGTAAAATATCTTCTGCCTGCTTAGCTTCAGTAATCAATCCCACGGCAATCACGGGAATATTCACGACTTTCTTGATCGCATCTGCAAAAGGTACCTGATAATTCGGCTTCACATCAATGTTCTGTTTGACATGCAGCCCGGCACTGGAGATATGAATATAGGCAGCACCCGCAGCTTCTAGTGCTTTAGACAATTCAACTGAAGAATCAATGGTCCAGCTGTCTGGCTGATCCATCCAGTCGCTGGCTGAAATACGCACTCCAATTGGATAACCTTCTGGAACCGCCGCTTTCATGGCTTGTAATACTTCCAGAGTCAGGCGAATCCGGTTTTCCAGTGAACCGCCATACTGATCATCACGTTTATTTGAAAGTGGTGACATGAACTGATGCAGTAAATAACCATGCGCTGCATGCAGCTCAATCAGGTCAAAACCGGCCTCAACTGCACGTTTGGCACTTTCTGCAAAGTCAGCAATGACCTGCTCAATTTCCGACTGGCTTAAGGCTTTGGGTGGATGTTCATCGGCCTGAAAAGGAATATCACTGGCAGAAACAGTTTGCCAGCCATGTGCTTCATCCGGCTTAAACTGACCTTTACCTGCCCATGGTTTATCTGTTGAAGCTTTACGTCCGGCATGTGCGAGTTGAATCGCAAAAGGCATCGGGGAAATGGATTTGACTTTTTCCAGTAAGGTCTTGATCTGCTTTGCCTGTTCGTCATTCCATAAACCCAGATCGGCATAACTGATCCGGCCTTCTGGCTGTACCGCAGTCGCTTCGACGATACATAAACCTGCACCCGATAAGGCATAGTTGGCCCATTGCTGCTCGTGCCAATAGGTAATTTCCCCCTGCTCTGTTGCAGAGTACTGACACATCGGCGCAATTACGATTTTATTTTGAAGTTGCAGTGATCCAAATTGAATAGGTTGAAATAGTAATGCCACGCTGTATTTCCTCTTTTTATTGCACAGTTTCACTCTAGAAATAAAAACAGGCTCCCAAGAGCCTGTTTAGTTATAACGTGAACGATCAAACTTTAGAAGATGATTCGTGTAGTCAAACCGAGTACCAGTGCATCATCCACATTGTTGCTTGAACCTGGATTAATGACATATTGCAGGTTTGGACGCAGCATTAGCCACTTTGTTGCGTTATAGCTATAGTTCAGTTCAATATTGTATTCTGCACTCGCATCAAAATTCAGATTCTTGATCCGGTCATTAATATGCACACGGTTGACCGCCAGACCTAAAATGTCGTTCGGTTGGCTGTCCGCAAGACCGATATATTTCACACCAATTTGTTGTGAATTATCTACTTTGTTAGTATCGCGGTCATGCCAGGTAAAGTTGGCAAATGAATGCAAACCCTGACGGCCCTGACCTATAGACGTTAACTGCTGTTCTACAGCTAACCAGCCTGCAAAGGTACGGTTTTTGGCATCAGTAGGATTGGCAATATCTTTTTGGTTGGCAACATCATCGGCCGTATTGTACATCCCGCCAACCCGGTAGCTGCCCGGCAAGCCATTCACCCATGATTTCGGTGTCCAGATCACTTCTGCCGGAATCGTCACACCATCTGCATGGTCGGTATCCAGACTCCAGCCCTGACCTTCTTTAGCGCCATTACCATTATCCGGATTAAACTCATACACACCGACTTGTACCGCAAGTTCAGGATTGAGTTGCTGCTTCACGCGCGCACCCCATTGTGCTACAGGCGTATTCATCCAGATATTGCCCTGCCATTTACCCATCTGAGCAGCACAAAATGCCGTACTGGCAAAATCACAAGCCATGACATTAAAATCCATGCCCAGACCAAGACGACCCGCCTTAATACTGAGCCCTTGATCTTTATAATTCTTTTCAATAGACAGCTCGCTCAGACGGCTATCCTGATTACCACGCCCAAAAGTACCTTGTACATTGGCCAGTTGCGGCGTACTAGGATCCTGCAAGTCACGAACGGAGGTACTTTGACCCTGGCGTGCACTCATCAAGGCACGTACAGTGACACCATTCCATCCCGCCAGCTTTTCCATATCCAGTTGAGTACCCAGCCATAATTGGGCAGAAGTTAATGGATCTGCGCCCTCATTACGACCACCATCAGCAAGATAGGCGGTATCGGTTAACAGATTGGCTTCAAATTTAATTCCCTGTTGGGCCAGTTCTGTACGTTGACCATTCCAGTCCCCCAGTAAATACTGACCTTGTGGATCAAATGCAGATTCCGCCTGAGCGGTTGTCATGGCAGCCATTAAAGGCAATAGAGCTAGACCTAAATATTTCATGTAAAACCTAAACATTCGGAGAGAAAAACAAGCAAGGTTTTTAAATTGCTATTAGGTGCATGAATTTACATAACTTTTCATACAAATTCCCAGCATTTTTTTTATTACTCATTAAACTTTTAGTTATGTCTTAAACATAAAAATATAATTTTTATTTAAAAAATCTTAAATTATTTATATATTTTTCATCAGCTTATAATGTATTGATAATTTCCATTCGATTTACTTCTAAGAAAATGCGCTATAAAAACATAGAAACCCAGTTTATTCTTTAAACAATTACAACTTAAATAAATATGAATACCCAGTCATTTTCCAGCGATTTCACCCAGATTAACGCTTGCAATCCCAGCCAATTCACCCAATATTAGCTGCATCTCCCTCGCCACTGATGTGTTATGCCTGAATTACCAGAAGTTGAAACCACCAAAACCAGTTTATTGCCTTTATTAGAGCAACGCGTAAAACGTGTTGAAGTACGTCAGTCAAGTTTGCGCTGGCCTATTCCGGAGAATATAGAAAAGCTGGTGGGGCAAAAATTACTGAAGCTCACTCGCCGTTCTAAATATATTCTGGCGGAGTTTGAACACGACACCATGCTCTGGCATTTAGGCATGTCGGGGAGTTTCCGTCTATGCGAGAGCAATGAGGAATTACGCAAACATGACCATCTAATCATTCAGTTTGAAGATATCGAACTACGTTATCATGACCCTCGCCGTTTTGGCTGCATTCTTTGGCTAGATGCACAATCACAAAGCAAATTGATTGACACGTTGGGGCCAGAACCCTTAAGCGAGAACTTTAATGCCAAGTATTTATTTGAAAAATTGAAGAATAAAAATGTTGGCACCAAAGTTGCAATTATGGATAACCATGTAGTGGTGGGCGTAGGCAATATTTATGCGACTGAAAGTCTGTTTAATCTGGGGATTCATCCGGCACAACCGACCTCGACGTTAAGCTTGGTGCAGCTTGAAAAGCTAGTGCTGGAAATCAAGCGTATCTTGAAACAGGCAATTGATCTGGGTGGTTCAACCTTAAGAGACTACACCAATGCCATGGGCGAAAATGGCTATTTTCAGCAAACCCTGCTGGCTTATGGCCGTGCCGGTGAAATGTGCGTGAACTGTGAAACTACGCTTGAAAATATCAAATTGGGACAACGTGCTTCAGTTTTTTGTCCTGAATGCCAACCTTTGAAAAAGATCCAGCTCCCTGTCAAAAAAGTGGCAACTGTACGAGGGAAAAAGTCATGAAGACAGCTATTGTGCGTCATATTCTGGTTAAAGATAAAGAAACTGCTGAACAGCTTAAAAAGAAGATTTTAAGTGGCGCCGACTTTAATAAAATCGCAAAACAATATTCCACCTGCAATTCTGCCAAACGTGGCGGTGAGCTAGGTGAAGTGAAGAAAGGCCAGCTGGTTCCAGTGATTGATAAACTGGTTTTTACTGCCGCTGAACGTGTATTACATGGTCCGGTCAAAAGCCAGTTTGGTTTTCATTTGGTCGAAATCAAATTCCGGATGGATTTTTAATATTTATAAATCCCTCCTTACCTCCCCCTTTGTCAAAGGGAGGAGTTCCCTTTTTATAAAGGGGATTTAGGGGGATTAGAAAAATTAGACTTGAGGTGGACGCTTTTTCAATTCATCACGAATTTCACGCAGTAATTCAATATCGGCTGGGGTAGTCGGAGTTTCCTCGACTGGGCCTTCTTGTTTACGTAAACGGTTCATGAATTTCACCAATAAAAATACGACCCAAGCCAAAATTAAGAAGTTAATTAAAATCGTTAAGAAGTTACCGTAAGTCAGTACATTTACACCGGCCTTAGTTAATGCATCCAGAGATTGTAAATTGTCTGGGTTTCTTCCTAAGATAAAGAATTTTTGGGTAAAATCGACGCCACCACCGGTGATCACCGTAATTAAAGGCATAATGATGTCTTTCACCAATGAATCGATGATCTTGCTAAAAGCACCACCGATAATGACACCAATCGCCAGATCCATCATGTTGCCTTTGATCGCAAACTCTTTAAATTCTTGAATAATGCTCATATCTGCTCCTATATTTTATTTTCAAGTTTTGGGTCAAATTATACCTGAATAAATACTTTTAATTTTGACTTAGTTTAATGCGTTTTAGTAAATTGTGATTTAAGCATAACGTAAATATAAAAAAACCGTAATCTTCGAAAAGATTACGGTTTTTGAAAACCCGAAATAATTTAGAGATTATTTACCTGAACGGTTACGTTTACGTTCATTTTCAGTCAAGAAACGCTTACGGATACGGATTGACTTAGGTGTTACTTCCACTAGTTCATCATCTTCAATAAACTCAAGCGCTTGCTCAAGTGTATATTCAATCGCAGGAACCAGCGTTAACGCATCGTCAGTACCAGAAGCACGTACGTTCGTTAACTGTTTTGCTTTAGTCGGGTTAACTGTCATGTCGTCTGAACGAGAGTTAATACCGATGATCATACCTTCATAAACTTCTAACTGTGGTTTCGCGAATAGACGACCACGGTCTTGAAGTGTGAACAGTGCATAGCCCAGACAAGTACCTTGAACCATAGAAATCAGTACACCGTTTTGACGTTTTGCAACAGTACCTTGCTTCATTGGACCGTAGTGCGAGAAGCTAGACGTCATGATCCCTGTACCAGAAGTCATGGTCAGGAATTCCGAACGGAAACCAATCAGACCGCGTGAAGGAACAGTTGCTTCAATACGGATACGGCCTTTACCGTCAACTTCCATATTGGTCATTTCACCTTTACGGTGACCCATTTGTTCCATTACAGCGCCTTGGTGCTGTTCTTCAACGTCAAAAGTAACGTTTTCGTATGGCTCTTGTTTTTCACCATCAATTTCTTTGATGATTACTTGTGGACGAGATACGCCCATTTCGAAGCCTTCACGACGCATGTTTTCAATAAGAACTGAAAGGTGAAGTTCACCACGACCAGATACTTTGAAACGGTCTGGGCTGTCAGTATCTTCAACACGTAATGCTACGTTGTGAATCAATTCGCGATCTAGACGTTCACGGATATTACGTGAAGTTACAAACTTACCTTCTTTACCAGCAAACGGTGAGTTGTTTACCTGGAATGTCATCGATACTGTAGGTTCATCTACAGACAATGGAGGTAAAGCTTCAACATTTTTCGGATCACAGATGGTGTCAGAAATGTTGAGTGCATCGATACCCGTTACACAAACGATATCGCCTGCAGAAGCTTCTTCAACGTCAACGCGATCTAGACCATGATAACCCATGATTTTTAAGATACGGCCGTTACGTGTTTTGCCATCTTTATCGATTACAGTTACTTGTGTGTTTAATTTCACTGAACCGCGCTGGATACGACCAATACCGATAACGCCTACGAAGCTATTATAGTCAAGTGAAGATACTTGCATTTGGAATGGGCCATCAACGTCAACCGCTGGTGGTTCAACGATATCTACAATCGTTTGAAACAACGGAGTCATGTCTTCAGCAAGTTCTTCTGGAGAAGGACCAGCAACACCACGAAGGCCTGAAGCATAAACAACCGGGAAGTCTAACTGTTCGTCAGAAGCACCTAAGTTATCGAACAGATCGAATACTTGGTCAATTACCCAGTCTGGACGCGCACTTGGCTTGTCTACTTTGTTAATAATCACGATTGGTTTCAAACCACGTGCGAACGCTTTTTGCGTTACGAAACGAGTTTGTGGCATCGGGCCTTCTTGTGAGTCTACAAGAAGAAGTACGCAGTCAACCATCGACATTACACGTTCAACTTCACCACCGAAGTCGGCGTGTCCCGGGGTGTCCACGATGTTAATACGGTATTCAGTATTGGTACGTTCATCTAACCATTTGATTGCAGTGTTTTTTGCAAGAATGGTAATACCACGTTCGCTTTCAATAGCGCCAGAATCCATGACACGCTCGATCTCACCCGCGCGATCACCGAGAGCACCTGATTGTTGCAAAAGTTTGTCTACAAGAGTGGTTTTACCATGATCGACGTGCGCAATAATGGCGATGTTACGGAGAGTTTTAATATCTGACATGTAAATTCAATGCGTATGTAATTTGAGGGCAAATTATACAGAAAAATACAAAACTTTTATAGTCACTGTAACCACACTCCTCAACTTTTTTTGCCCAGTTGGGGCTTTTTTGATTTTGTAAAGACGTGTAACTCGATTAGAATAGCGCCACCCAGCCTTAATTTGCATTGACACATGTCTGATTTTAATCAATCTCCTCCTTCTAAAGATCAACTCGACCTGGTATATGGTCTCGAAGATCGACCAAAACCACTGATTGCTTTTTTAGCTGCATTCCAGCACTTACTGGCGATTATTGTCCCGATTGTGACCCCTGGCCTGCTGATTTGTTTGGCGCTCGGTGTTTCCAAAGAAGACACCAACATGATTTTGTCCATGTCCTTGGTGATCTCGGGCATCGCAACTTTTTTACAGTCTAAAAAAGTGGGGCCATTTGGTGCCGGTCTGCTGATTGTCCAAGGAACCAGCTTTAACTTCATCGGTCCAATTATTGGTATGGGTTCAGCCATGGTGGCTGCAGGTACACCTGTAGAAGCAGTCATGGCTTCTATTTTTGGTGTGGTGATTGCAGGTGCATTCATTGAAATGGGCGTGTCACAAATTCTGCCTTGGATCAAAAAACTGATTACCCCTTTGGTGACCGGGATTGTTGTGCTGCTGATTGGTTTGACCTTAATTAAAGAAGGTTTAATCAGCATGGGTGGTGGTTATCAGGCCATGAGCGATAAAACTTTTGCCAATGCTGACAACCTGATCATGTCTTGTACCGTCTTGGCGTTGATTATTATTCTGAACCGTATCCGGATTACCTGGGTAAAAAGTTCTGCCATTTTGATCGCCCTAATCTGTGGTTATGTTCTGGCGGGCTTTATGGGGCATCTGGATTTCTCTGGTCTAAAAGATGCACCGTTGGTACAGATTCCAACCCCAATGCATTTCGGTTTAAGCTTCTCCTGGAGCCTGTTTATTCCGATGGCATTCATCTATCTGGTGACCTCTTTAGAAGCGATTGGTGATATCACTGCGACTTCAAAGCTTTCCAACCAGCCAGTTGATGGTCCAAAATGGATGCAGCGCATTAAAGGCGGTGTACTGGTCAATGGCGCGAATTCATTCCTTGCCGGTATTTTTAACACCTTCCCAAGTTCGGTATTTGCACAAAATAACGGTGTGATTCAGTTGACGGGCGTAGCGAGTCGTTATGTCGGCATCTGGATTGCTGCTTTGCTGGTTATTCTTGGTTTGCTGCCTGCAGTTGCTGGTATTATTCAGGCCGTTCCGCAAGCGGTACTGGGTGGCGCAGTCATGGTCATGTTTGGCGCAGTTGCAGCATCTGGTATTAACATTCTGTCTGGTGTTCATCTGGACCGTCGCGCCTTGCTGATTATTGCGATTTCACTGGCACTGGGTTTAGGTGTTGCACAAGTTCCACAAATTCTTGAACATCTTCCTGAGTTATTCCGTAATATCTTTAGCTCAGGCGTTGCTACTGGTGGTATCGCTGCCCTTATTCTGAATGTAGTACTTCCTGAAACAAAGAAGTAATTTCATGTCCAAAGAACACTGTCTAGGTCAGACTTAGGCAGTGTTCTTTATATTGGAGAGATACCTATGGATCCTAAAAGCGAAGTTTTATTAAGACAATATGATTTTTTGTCGGGTCGCATCTTACTGATTAATGCACCAACAGATGATCTGCTCGCTGAATTCGATGCCTCTATCAATCCGGCTGTCTGGACATGGAATTTTAACGATTTTCAATATTTCCAGTCACAACAAGCAGATGTGCATTTTGGTGCAGAGATGCCTGAAGCTGAGTTTGATCAGGCGGTTATTTTTGTACCCAAGTCTAAAGAACTGTTAAATTATTTACTGCACACTGTAGCAGCGCAGCTTAAACCGGGTAGCAGTGTTTTTCTGGTCGGTGAAAAGAAAGGCGGGATAGAACGCGCAGCCAAACAGTTGCAGCCTTTTGGTAAAACACTCAAACTTGACAGCGCGCGTCATTGCCAGCTTTGGCAATTGGTTCTAGAACATACGGTCGAGAAAAAAGCACTTGCAGACTGGGCACAGCGTTATACCGTATCGACACCAAATGGCGACCTGAATATTTGTGCACTTCCAGGCGTTTTTAGTCAAAACCGTTTGGATGTAGGAACTGCCACACTATTACCTTATTTGTCACAAGTCACTTCAGGTAAAATCGCTGACTTTGGTTGTGGTGCAGGGGTGATTAGTGCGTATTTGGCAAAATTGAATCCGAAAAACCGGATTTTTGCCATGGATGTTGATGCCTTTGCACTGGCTTCTACACAAATGACATTTGAAGAAAACCAGCTTACTCCTGAACAGATTGAAATCAAAGCGGTTACAGGCATTGAGGATGCACCCTTGTTCCTGCATGCCATTGTGAGTAATCCGCCTTTTCATATGGGAATCGAGACCGATTACACAGCCAGCGAAACCTTGTGTAAAACCTCGCGTCGTCATTTAAAATCGGGCGGCGAGCTTTGGATTGTGGCCAACCGTTTCTTGAACTACCCGACCCTGATTGAACAAAACTTTGGTCGCTGCACAGTAAAAGCGGATCAACAAGGCTTTAAAGTGCTCTTCGCCAGCACTCAAAAAAATGTTAAGGAATCATGATGAGCGAAACGCAAAACACGATGCAGCTGCAGCGTAAGCTGGGTGCTCGTCATCTGAATATGATCGCAATTGGCGGATCAATTGGTACAGGTCTATTCCTGGCCTCAGGGGCGACCATTGCCAATGCTGGACCAGGCGGTGCACTACTTGCATATGTACTGATTGGGATCATGATTTATTTCCTGATGACCAGCTTGGGTGAACTTGCCACGCACAATCCGACCTCAGGTGCATTTTTCACTTACGGCACCAAATATGTCGAAGGTGGTTTTGGTTTCGCTTTAGGTTGGAACTACTGGTACAACTGGGCTATTACCGTGGCTTTTGAGCTGGTTGCTGTTCAGTTCATTATGAAATTCTGGTTTCCAGATATTCCGGGCGTGTACTGGAGCGCCATTTTCCTTGCTATTATTTTCGGGATTAATGCACTGACGGTAAAAGGCTTTGGCGAATCTGAGTTTTTCTTTTCTCTGGTGAAAGTTCTCGCAATCATTGCCTTTATCATCATCGGAATCTGGATGATCGTGAAGATCATGCTCACCCCGGGTGCAGAAGCATTTGCCAACTGGAGCATTGGTGATGCACCCTTTGTCGGTGGTTTCCAGGCATTAATTGGCGTGGCCATGATTGCCGGATTCTCTTTCCAGGGTACCGAAATGGTCGGTGTCGCGGCAGGTGAATCGAAAGATCCAAAGAAAACCATTCCGGTCGCCATCAAACAGATTTTCTGGCGTATCCTGTTGTTTTATATCGTATGTATTTTCATTATTGGCACCTTAATTGCCTATAATGACCCACGTTTATTACAGGCAGCTGCAACAGATAATATTGCGCTTTCGCCATTTACCTTATTGTATGAAAAAGCCGGTTTTGCCTTTGCCGCCAGTATCATGAATGCGGTGATCTTGACGGCTATTCTATCTGCAGGCAACTCGGGCATGTATTCATCTACCCGTATGCTGTTTGATATGGCACGTAAAGGCAGTGCACCTAAAATGTTTGCGCGTCTGGACCCGCGTGGTGTGCCGATGAATGCACTCTATGCCACTACGGCGATCGCAGCTCTATGCTTCTTGACTACTTTCTTTGGTGAACAGGAAGTCTTTAACTGGCTGCTGAATATGTCGGGGATGTGTGGCTTTATTGTCTGGCTCGGGATTGCCATTTCACATTACCGTTTCCGTAAAGGGTATCTGGCACAAGGATATAAACTGGAAGATCTGGCTTATCGCGCTAAATTCTTTCCTTTTGCTCCTTGGTTTGCATTTATCCTGTGTGCGATTGTTGTTCTCGGACAAAACTATCAGGATGTTTTGGCCGGTCAATGGATGGGTGTGTTATCGACCTATATCAGTATTCCGCTGTTCCTGGCCATTTGGTTTGGATACAAATGGAAGAAAAAAACCAAACTAGTCTCTTATCAAGAGATGGATGTGCAGCCGATGAAACTTGATCAGGAATAAAAAATTATTCATTAAAAAAATCAGCTTACGGGCTGATTTTTTATTTCTTGAATTAACTATGACGCATCACGAAATTGCGATCATCAATCACAATCACTTGCTGGCAAATTCCGTCTACCCGACGTTGCTGCTCAAATACCTCTTTAGGCATGGACTCAAAACTATCAAAGAAGCTAATTTCATTTTCATCAATTTCATATATCAGGGAATGATTCCCTACTCCCTCTAAGGTGTCATAGAACACAATCACAAAACGTCCTGCTTCTACATTTTCCTGAATTTCTGCATAAGACAATGGCTGTTCTATAACAGGAATATTTAAGCGATATGCTTGTTGATAAAACTCAAGCTCAACCGGCTGTTTGTCTGCATCATATTCACTAAAAAAAGTGACATCCAGTCCTAAGGTCCGCAAAGCAACAGCAAGGGCAATAGTTGAAGTTCCCATCTCGGGATCATATCGACACAGTTGAACCAAGTCCGGAATATGCAGATCAATCCCATAATGATGAAAAATCATCCAAATCGAAAAAATTCCGCTATTGGCTTCCAGATTTTGCAAATCTTCAGGAATTTCGACACTCATAGTTTTACTCAACAACATCTTAACGGGCTAAGTGTAGTCAAAATACAAGCATAAAAAAAGCGACTCCAAAGAGCCGCCTTTTTAATCAGTATTCAATAACGAATTATTGAACTGGTTGTTCAGCTAAAACAGTACGGCTACCAGTAATCGTCGCGAATACACGACGGTTCATAGCACGGCCTTCTTTAGTGTTGTTGTCAGCAATCGGTTGATCCCACGCGAAACCTTGAGTAGACAAACGAGATGCGTCAACGTTGTATTCGTTCACAAGTGAAGATTTAACAGAGTTAGCACGCGCTAGAGATAAACGTTCGTTTAATGCACGTGGACCAGTGTTATCAGTGTGACCTTCGATGCGAGCAGTAGCGTTTGGATATTCAACTAGCTTCTCAGCAACTTTCGCGATTTCTGGTTTGTATTGATCTTTGATGTTTGATTTGTTGGTATCAAAGAACACACGAAGTTCCATGTTCAGGTCTTCAGTCAACTCTTGTGGAGCTGGAGCAACTGGCGTTACTGGCTCAACTGGAGCAACTTCTACCACTGGAGCAGCTGGTTTCAAACGGCCACCTAGAACTACGTTAAGACCAGCAAGTGCTGTATAGTTCCAGAACTGTTCGTCGAAGTGATAAGTACCACGAGCTTCTGTACGGAGCGCCAATGCATCGTTAATGTGCCAGAATGCACCGATACCTGCATTACCTAGAGTACCTTCTTCAGTGTTACCACGGTCAATCGCATTTGCTGCATTTACAGAGTTCTCACGACCTACGCCATCAAATTTGTATTTGTAGTGACCGGCACCTGCTAATAGATAAGGCTTCACTTTGCTGTCATAGTTGCCAGTGATTAAATCAGAAGTAACATAGAAGTTACCATTGATTTGAGTTGATTTGTACTCAGCACCAGGTAGAACTTGTGTATCAGGACGTTGTTCACGATTACGCGAACCATTCATTTGGCTAACATCGCCTTTCACTTGGTTATATTCAGCTTCGAAACCTAACCATGGAGTTAGTTCAACACCAATCGCAGCGCCAACGAACAAGTCGTCTTTCATTTCGCCTTGACCAAGTTTTGAAGATAATAACTGTGATTGACCGTTGTTGTGTTTAGTGTCCTGCCAAGTATAACCAAGCATTAACGGAGTAACAGTTACGCCTGCATTGGCAGCAGCAAAAGGTGCAGCTACAAGCATAGCTAAAGCAATACGACTCATTTTCATGGATTTATCCTCCAGAGATAACAATTGTTGTTCAAGCTCAAGCCCGTAATTAGGCCATCCTGAGATAGGCTTTTTATTACCCCAGTATTATTCTTAAGCTATTCACATGGCATCATACAAACACTTTCTTCTTTTTCCAAGTGCTTGATAAATCTAATCAAGTAAATTATTGACAAAATTACTTACAATTTCCGTTGTAATTCGGTAAATTTTTACTCAATTTTTTATTCTGAATGACCTATTGTGATTGCCAATTATTTTTAACAGCTTTCTTGAAACTTAAGTAAGCACTGATTTACACGCTCAATAAAGCATAAAAAACGTATAATTAATAACATCTTTATTATAAAAATAATATATAAATCAGGTAACTCTATGTATAAAAAAATAACAAGAGCGTTCACTATTGTTGAGTTAATTATCTGTATTGCAATGATCGCAATTCTCGTCAGTATCGCCCTACCGTACTTCCATGAGTATCGATCGAAACAGGAAGCCAAAAGTATTCCGATCAAATTATCTCAAATTAATCGCTATGCACGCAGCCAGGCTGCAGTGTTCCACCAAAATATTGTGATCTGTCCCAGCCAAGATTCTCTGAGTTGCCAAGCCAATCAATGGAATAAGAACATGCTGGTTTTCATTGATAACAATAAAAACAGGCAAGTGGATGCAGGCGAACAAATTTTACATATTGATGTACTTAACCTCAAATACGGTAACCTAAGTTGGCGAGGAACTTTGAGTTTACCGAGTGTCACTTATCAAGCGCACACTGCCTTGCCGATTGGTTCAAATGGTAGTTTCTATTATTGTTCTACCCATCTTTCTAACCAACAGCGTATTGTACTCAGCAAAATGGGGCATATCCGGATTGAAAGTCTCTCGTCTTGCTAACAGAACTATCCAGTTTATGCTTCGCTGCGATTAACGCTTCAATCCTGAGTTTTTTTCAATATACTGCTTAAGTTTGAAAAAATTGATTAAAACTCATACGGAGAGAGAACAATGACTGACATCGTAATTGTCAATGGTGCACGTACAGCCATGGGTGGCTTTCAGGGCAGTCTGGCCAGCGTAACTGCTCCAGAACTCGGTGCGGTCACCATTAAAGAGGCAATTTCCCGTGCTGGTCTGCAACCAGCGGATATTGAAGAAGTCATTATGGGTTGTGTCCTTCCGGCAGGCTTAAAGCAGGGTCCTGCACGTCAAGCGATGCGTCAAGCTGGTCTTCCAGATTCTACTGGTGCTGTGACCATTAATAAATTATGTGGTTCAGGCATGAAAGCCGTCATGCAGGCTGCTGACATGATTAAAGCCGGTTCTGCTGATATCGTGGTTGCCGGTGGCATGGAATCCATGACCAATGCACCCTATGTATTGCCAAAAGCACGTGGCGGTTTCCGTATGGGTCACGGTGAAATCAAGGACCATATGTTTCTAGATGGATTGGAAGATGCTGAAACAGGTCGTTTGATGGGTTCATTTGCCCAAGATATGGCAAATACCAAAGGTTATAGCCGCGAGCAGATGGATGATTTTGCAATTCGCTCATTAAAGCGTGCACAAACTGCTGTCAATGAAGGCTACTTTGCTGATGAAATCGTGCCAGTAACAGTTAAAACCCGCAAAGGCGATGTGGTCGTTGATAAAGATGAACAGCCGTTCAATGCCAACATCGATAAAATTCCAACTTTACGTCCAGCGTTTGACAAAGACGGTACGATTACGGCGGCTAATGCCAGCTCGATTTCAGATGGCGCATCCGCTCTGGTCATTACTTCAGCTGACAATGCAGCAGCAAAAGGCTTAAATCCTTTAGCCAAAATTGTTGCCTATGCATCGAATTCTCAACACCCATCTGAGTTTACCATTGCTCCAGTCGGTGCAATCCAGAAAGTTCTAGATAAAACCGGATGGGCCGCTTCTGATGTCGACCTTTGGGAGATCAATGAAGCCTTTGCCATGGTGACCATGTGTCCAATGGATGAGTTCAAGCTGGATCCTGAAAAAGTCAACATCAATGGTGGTGCCTGTGCACTCGGCCACCCTGTGGGTTCGACCGGTTCACGCATTATCCTGACTTTGATTCATGCTCTGAAACGTACCGGTGGCAAGAAAGGTATTGCTGCCCTGTGTATCGGTGGTGGTGAAGCGACAGCTGTGGCAATTGAATTAATTTAAGATTTAAGAAAGTCTCCCTTTAAAAAGGGAGACTTAGAGGGATTAAATCAATCCTCCCCTAACCCCTTCTTTTTGAAAGAAGGGGAAATTTAAAATGCCTTTATAAAAAGGGATTTTTTATACTTACATTTTGATAAAGTTTGCTCACACGCAATACCGCAAAGTGGCGTAGATTAAAACAAACAAAATAAAAAGGGAGCTCTCCCATGCAACTGAATCATTACCTCAATTTCCAAGGTCAGGCTGAAGCGGCCTTTAACTTTTATAAATCCGTTTTTGGCGGCGAATTTTCAAGCCTAAGTCGTTATGGTGAAATGCCACCCGAAGAAGGTGTCACACTGTCTGAAGCGGATAAAAATAAAATTCTACATATCTCACTTCCCATCAATGAGTTTACCGAACTGATGGCATCCGATACGAATGATCAATTTTGCGCGCAAACCAATACCGTGTTCACGCAAGGTAATAACCACTATATTTCAATTAACTTAGACGCAAGCGAACAAGCTGAAGCACAACGACTTTTTAATGCTTTATCGGTGAATGGTCAAATTGAGATGCCGCTAGAAAAAACCTTTTGGGGCGCACTTTATGCTGCCTTTAGCGATCAGTTTGGAATTCACTGGATGATCAACTGTCAACTTGAAGAAAGTTGAGAATTTTAATCAAGATATAAAAAAGCCGGAATCAATCCGGCTTTTTGACAGGAGCATAATTTAAATTATGCTCCTGTTTGATAATGTGCCTGTGCAACCGCAGTCGATGCCTGATACGGATTTTTGAAATCATTCAAACCGGCAGCGGCTTCCTGAATATCTTTACCTTCTTTAATTACGAAAGTATCGAAACCAGAACGCTTCATGTAATTCAGCACATCTTTGAACACGTCACCAGTGGCTCGTAGTTCACCTTGGAAACCCTGACGGCGAAGAAGTGCTGCAAATGAATAACCACGGCCATCATTAAAACCGGCAAACTCAATGAAGATTGCATCAAGCTGATCTAATGGAAATTCATGATTTTCAGGAGAAGCATCTACAGTTAAGTACAATGCTTTTTTACCTGAAACATTGCCAATCCGATCTAACTGGTCCACAGTCAGAACCACATCACCCTGCGGCAAAACACCATCTTCACCAATCAATTGATAGGTATTGTCTGCAATCGTGCCATCTTTAGAGAGCACTTGAAGTGCGGTATTAAGCATATGCACGCTCCTTAAATGGTTGAATGCCGACACGGCGATAAGTATCGATAAACTCTTCACCATCCTGACGCAGGTCAAGATAAGTATTCAGAATTTCTTCTACGATATCCGGCACGACTTCGGCTGCAAATGATGGCCCAAGAATGTCACCAATCGAAGCATCATGATCGGCATTACCGCCTAAAGTGATCTGGTAGAACTCAGCGCCTTTCTTGTCTACACCCAAGATACCAATATTACCAACGTGGTGATGACCACAGGCATTCATACAACCTGAAATATTTAGATCCAGTTTGCCTAAATTGTAAATCGTATCGAGGTCATCAAAACGGCGTGAAATCGCTTCAGAAATTGGAATGGATTTCGCATTGGCCAATGAACAGAAGTCACCGCCTGGGCAGCAGATGATGTCGGTCAAGAAACCGATATGCGCACGTGCCAGGTTATTTTGGTCAAGAGTTTGCCATACAGCGAACAAATCTTTTTGCGGTACATCCACCAGTGAGATGTTTTGTTCATGCGTGGTACGCAGCTCACCGAAAGTGTACTGATCTGCAAGATCTGCAATCAGGTTCATTTCTTCGGTGCTGACATCACCCGGTGCAATTCCGGCACGTTTCAGTGAAATCGTCACAATACGATAACCTTTCACTTTATGTGCATTGGTATTAATGTTGAACCACTGTTTGAATTTCGGATATTGCGCGAACAATTCAGTGAAATCTTCATCTGCATAATCTTGGTAATCGAATGGCGTGAAGTTCTCATCCATTTTTGCCAAGGTGTCTGCATCGATTTTCAGTGTTTTAACCGTATGCTCAAATTCAGCTTCAACTTTCTCGGCAAATACTGCTGGTGTTAAGGCTTTTACCAGAATCTTGATACGCGCTTTATATTTGTTGTCGCGACGGCCATGCAAGTTATACACACGAAGCACTGCTTCCAGATAAGCAATCAGGTCTTCACGTGGCAAGAACTCACGGATAAAGCTACCAATCACTGGCGTACGGCCGAGACCACCACCGACTTTGATTTTATAGCCCATTTCGCCTGCTTCATTACGCACGATATACACACCGATATCGTGGAATGCAGTAGCTGCACGGTCAGTTTCTTCCAGCGCAGAAACTGCAATCTTGAACTTACGTGGCAAGAAGGCAAATTCCGGATGGAAGGTTGACCATTGACGGATCAATTCACAAGTCGGACGCGGATCGGCAATTTCACCTGCAACCACACCTGCATACTGATCCGTCGTGGTATTACGGATACAGTTACCTGAGGTCTGAATCGCGTGCATTTGCACAGTCGCCAGTTCAGCCAGCATATCCGGCACATTTTCCAGCGCCGGCCAGTTAAACTGGATGTTTTGACGGGTCGAAATATGCGCGTAGCCACGGTCATATTCTTTTGCCAAATCAGCCACTTTACGAAGTTGTTTTGAGTTCATCAAACCATATGGCACGGCAATACGTAACATTGGCGCATAACGCTGTACGTACAGACCATTTTGCAGACGAAGCGGACGATACTCATCTTCAGTGAGTTTACCGGCTAAATAACGTTCCGTTTGGTCACGGAACTGTGCAACACGTTCATTAATCAGTTGCTGATCGAAATCAGTATATAAATACATGGCGTACAGCTAGTAGTTTCTATTATATCGCCGGCAAGGATAGCGAGATTGAACCTATCAATAAAATGCTTTTTATACATATTTCATAGCGGTTTTATTGATAAGCCTGTCAAAGTTTCACGGATCTCAGTATTTACAGCATTCGATTAAATTTAAAGTAATAATGATTAAATTCTTCAATCATTATTACTTATTTTCATATAGAAAGATTTCCCTCTACTCTCGTTATCTACTTTATTAACACTTTAAAAATTCTACCAATTTTGACTCTCTCCCAATTGCTGTCCTACAAATTCATAACGTATCGTGGAACGTGAAAATTTAATCGGGCAAGCCAGTTGTGCTTCGGTTTGCTGACTATTGGATTTGAGTGGCACCTGTACGACCCATCCTCGCTGCTGGGCCAGATCAGAATGTAACGCTTCTTCAAGTTTGAGCACCGGTTCGACACAGACGTCCAGTGCAGCAAACAGCGTTTGCCATGCAGCCAATGGCTTGGTCTTGATTTTATTCTGGATTGCCTGCTTCACTGCAGCATGATCTTCAGCGGCATAAGAAGCACCTTTTTCCAGAAGAATCGGCAGCTCTAAAGCCTGTGCCAGCCCCTGCATAAATTGTGGTTCCAGACTGCCAATCGACAGATAACGCTCATCCTGAGTTTCATAATAGTCGTAAAAAGTCCCGCCATTCAGATAGCCTGATTCAGGCCGTTGATGCTGATTACCGGCCAGACTGGCAGAAGCCGCCAGATTATTCATCGTCACCACGCAATCGGTCATGGAAATATCAATATATTGCCCTTTGCCGCTTTGCTGGCGTTCAATCACCGCAGCCAGAATCGCAATTACGGCATGCATGGAACCACCCGCAACATCAGCGACCTGAATTCCCAAGGCAGGTGGGCCATTTTCAATCCGGCCACTGTGTCCGGCAATTCCGGATAAAGCCAGATAATTAATGTCGTGCCCTGCCTTATCTTTATATGTGCCAGTTTGGCCATAACCGGTAATGGAACAGTAAATCAATTTTGGATTAATTTCGCTTAAGGTTTGATAATCTAAGCCTAGACGCTGCATCACCCCTGGACGGAATTGTTCAATCACAATGTCATAATCTGCAATCTTGGATTTGACCAGTTCGATATTTGCAGGATCTTTCAAATCCAGTGCAACCGATTGCTTGTTTCGATTCAAATAACTTTGTGAAGTGGCCTGTCCATTGGCAAAGGGTGGCATTAATCGCAACAGATCCGCTCGGGTCGGTGATTCAATATGCACAACTTCTGCACCTAAATCAGCAAGATATAATGTGGCAAACGGGCCAGGTAAAAGTGTAGAAAAATCTAGGATTTTCAATCCTTTTAATGTATATGACATTGGAGTATTTGCTCTACTTATATTGCTTTTTTCAGCATCATAGAAACATAAATGCATAAAAACAATGTCATGTTCAGCCATTTACCTTGATAGTTTCGGCAATCTAATATGTAAGAAAATGGCAAAGGTATTCTTGTAAATTGCCATTGCTTTATTATTTTTCGTCATTTAGGTCAATTATTAGTGAACATTAAAGAGACTGAAGGATTAAACATGAGTCGTGATACGATCAGTATCCACTTCGTCAACGCAGCTCTATCTGGCGTTAAACGTCTGGGCATGGATGTCGATACTTTATTGTCTCACGTCGGGATTGAAGCAGAACTGCTGCATCAGCCCAAAGCGCGTATTTCACCTGAACAATATACCCGCTTTATAAAAATGTTGTGGATGGTGACCCAGGACGAGCATGTCGGCTTTGACAAACAGCAACGCCGCTTGGGTACTTTTGCGATTATGTGCCAGCTCATTATTCATGCCAAAACCCTGGGTGATGCACTGGAACTATCTTCCCAGTTCTACAAACTCTTTGGTGATGACTGGTCGGTGACTCTGGAACGTGACAAACACGAAGCACGTCTGGTACCACTTGTTCCAAATGCGATGGATCCGGATCATTTCATTACTGAAAGCATGTTGATGATCTGGCATGGTTTGGCATCTTGGCTCATTGAGCGTCGCCTGCCACTGGAACGCGTGCATTTTAGTTATCCACGTCCAGCACATGCCGATGAATATGATGCCTTATTCTTTGCACCAGTGATGCAGTTCGACATGCCGCGCACCGAAATTACCTTTGCTGCGGACTATCTGGACCTGCCAATTCGCCAGAATGAAGAAACTCTGGAAGAATTTTTGAAAGCAGCGCCAGCTCAACTTCTGGTGAAATTCAAAAATACCAATTCACTGACTTCAAGAATCCGTGATGTGCTCAAGAGCCAGATTGGGGAAGAAATGCCGACATTAAATGATGTCGCATCGATGTTATATCTTTCTCCACAAACCTTGCGTCGCCGTCTGGCAGCCGAAGGCAAAAGCTATCAAGGTGTGAAAGATGCCCTGCGCCGTGATGCCGCAATTCATCTGTTACTTAATCCGGATCTGACCCTCGAAGATGTCGCGCAACAAGTCGGTTTCAGTGAAACCAGTACTTTCCACCGTGCCTTCAAGAAATGGACCGGTGTAACTCCGGGTCTGTATCGCCAATTACATGGTTATCATTGATCAAATGGTGCCTAGCCGCATTTAAAAATTAAAATCGGTTCTCTCCGCCTAAGCCTTAGCTTAGGCTTTTTTATAACTAAAATTGGCTAAATCGCTCAAATGATCTGACCCGTTCTCGTCATTGCACTTCAAAAATTAAGTATTACACTCGAGTCATTAGAATAATTTTCATCAAATCAATAAAAGGGACATGCTATGAGCGAGGCATATATTATTGACGCCATTCGTACGCCACGCGGCAAAGGCAAAAAAGATGGATCTTTACATCAAGTAAAACCCATTTCATTACTGACTGGTTTACTCAATGAACTTCAGGCTCGTCATCAATTTGATACCTCAAAAGTAGATGATATCGTGCTCGGCTGTGTCACCCCAATTGGTGATCAGGGTGCCGATATTGCCAAAACGGCTGCCATCGCTGCCGGCTGGGACAATGATGTGGCGGGTGTGCAAATTAACCGTTTTTGTGCTTCCGGTCTGGAAGCTGTCAATCTGGCCGCACAAAAAGTCCGTTCTGGCTGGGAAGATCTGGTTGTTGCAGGTGGAGTCGAATCCATGTCCCGCGTTCCGATGGGTTCAGACGGTGGTCCTTGGGCACTGGACCCTGAAACCAATATGGCTTGTGACTTTATTCCACAAGGTATTGGTGCGGACTTGATTGCTACCATTGACGGTTATAGCCGTGCAGATGTAGATCAGTTTGCCGAACAATCACAAAAGAAAGCGGCTGCTGCTCAAGCCCATGGCCATTTCAATGCATCCGTGATCCCGGTAAAAGACAAAGCCGGTGTGGTGATTCTGGACAAAGACGAATTTATCAAACCGACAACGACCGCAGAAGGCCTAGGCAAACTCAATCCAAGTTTCGCCACTATGGGGCAAATGGGCTTTGATTCAATTGCCCTGCAAAAATATCCTGAAGTGGGTGCTATCAATCATGTGCATCATGCCGGGAATTCTTCAGGCATTGTCGATGGTGCAGCTGTGGTTTTGATCGCATCCGAACAAGCAGTAAAAGAACAAGGTCTGAAGCCACGTGCCAAAGTACTGGCGACGGCACTGGTCGGTGCAGATCCAACCATTATGCTGACCGGCCCTGCCCCGGCCGCTCGTAAGGCCTTGGCGAAAGCCGGTTTAACAATTGATGATATTGACCTGTTTGAAGTCAATGAAGCCTTTGCTGCTGTGGTGATGCGCTTTATCAATGAAATGAAAGTTGATCCTGCCAAGGTGAATGTCAACGGCGGTGCAATTGCCATGGGACATCCACTCGGTGCGACTGGTGCCATGATTTTAGGGACATTACTGGACGAATTAGAACGCCAGGGCAAAAAACGTGGACTAGCCACACTTTGCGTGGGTGGCGGTATGGGCATCGCAACCATTATTGAACTGGTATAAGGAGAAAAATAATGAGCGCAATTCAATATCAAAAAAATGAAGATAATATTGTTATTTTAACGTTTGATTCTCCAAACCAGTCTGCCAATACCATGAATGCCGACTTTCGCACGGCACTGGATGAAGTCGTTGCCCAGTTACAAGCAGATGAAGATATTGCCGGGATTATTTTCCGTTCAGCGAAAAAAACTTTTTTTGCTGGCGGTGATCTGGATGAACTGATTCAAGCCACTCCTGAACATGCAACTGAATTCTTCAATATGATTGAAGCGATGAAAGCCAAACTACGCTATATCGAAACTCGCGGTATTCCTGTCGTTGCTGCATTGAATGGTACGGCGCTTGGCGGTGGCTGGGAAATTGCCCTGTGTGCCCATCATCGTATTGCCCTGAATGACCCTAAAAGCAAATTTGGCCTACCTGAAGTCACACTGGGTTTATTACCAGGTGGCGGTGGTATCGTCCGTAGCGTCCGCCTGCTCGGTCTGCAAAATGCCCTTCCTTTATTGATGGAAGGCAAACAGTTTGGAGTCGACAAAGCCAGATCTTTAGGGTTGATTCACGATCTCGCAGACAGTGCAGATGGACTCTTAGAAAAAGCCATTGCCTGGATCAAAGCCAATCCAAAGTCACAACAACCTTTCGATGTAAAAGGCTATAAAATTCCGGGTGGTAGCCCTTCGACACCAGCAGTTGCCCAGATGCTGGCAATTGCTCCGGCGATGCTGCGCGATAAGACCAAAGGCTGCTACCCTGCACCTGAAGCAATCATGTCAGCTGCGGTAGAAGGTGCACAGGTCGATGTCGATACAGCCCTGACCATTGAATCACGTTACTTTACTTATCTTACCATCGGTCAAATTTCTAAAAATATGATTGGCACCTTCTGGCATGGTCTGAATGCAATCAAGTCCGGCGCCAGTCGCCCTCAAGGTATTGCAGCGTGGAAAGCCACTAAAGTCGGCATTTTGGGCGCAGGCATGATGGGTGCTGGGATCGCCTACGCTACTGCCAGCAAGGGCATACCAGTCGTTCTAAAAGATATTTCATTAGAAGCGGCTGAAAAAGGCAAAGCCTACAGCCAGAAACTGCTGGATAAAAAAGTCGCTCAAGGGCGTTTAACAGCCGAGAAACGAGATCAGTTTTTAAGCCTGATTCAAACGACTGAATCTAATGCAGATCTAGCAGGTTGCGACCTGATCATTGAAGCAGTTTTTGAAAATCCCGCGCTCAAGGCTCAAGTCACGCAAGAGGCAGAGCAATATCTTGCCAGCAACGGCGTGATGGCATCTAATACCTCGACCCTGCCGATTACAGATTTAGCCCAGGCTTCAAAAAATGATCAGAACTTCATCGGCCTGCATTTCTTCAGTCCGGTCGATAAAATGCAGCTGGTGGAAATTATCAAAGGTAAAAACACCTCGGCAGAAACGCTGGCCAAAGCTTTCGATTTCGTGCAGCAAATTGGCAAATTACCGATTGTGGTGAATGACAGCCGGGGATTCTTTACCAGCCGCGTGTTTGGTAGCTTTGTGCAGGAAGGCTTGCATCTGCTGGCAGAAGGTGTGCATCCAGCGCGAATTGAAATGGCTACACTCAAAGCCGGTATGCCAGTGGGCCCGTTGGCGATTCAGGATGAAGTGTCCTTAACATTATCTGAACATGTAGCCAATGAAAGATACAAAGCTTTAGAAGCACAAGGTCAGACCATCATTAAATCACCCGCTGATGACGTGATTCACAGCATGATTCACGAATTTAACCGTAAAGGTAAGGCTACAGGCGCAGGTTTTTATGATTATCCGGCCGATGCCAAAAAGCAGCTCTGGACTGGCCTCAGCCACTGGAAAAAAGACAACGATATTTCTGAACAGGAAATGATTGACCGCTTCCTGTTTGTACAGGCATTAGATACCGTGCGCTGTCTGGAAGAAGGTGTCCTGGAATCTGTGGTCGATGCCAATGTCGGTTCTATTTTTGGTATTGGCTTTGCCGCCTGGACGGGCGGTGCTGTGCAATTCCTGAATCAGTATGGTTTAGCCAAAGCCGTGACCCGTGCCAAAGTACTTGAAAATAAATATGGCGAACGCTTCAAAGCCCCACAACTCCTCAAAGATCGCGCAGCACACGCCCAGCCCATTCAATAGTGTGGCCACTTAAATAAAAAAGAGGAACGTGTTTCCTCTTTTTTTATCTTTCAGCTTTGCTTCAAACAATGAACAGAGTTATGTGATGACAGATTTTGATCTGCTTTTTGATCAATTTATGTTATAAAGTTACATAAGTTTGGTATCCACGTGGGTAAAACCTATGACTGATCACAGTTCACCTGAAAAATCTCCTTGGGGTTGGAAAGCACTTATTATCTTCTGTATTTTAGGTGGATTATTCATGCTTATTTTTTGGCTCGCGATAAGTAATGAACCAGATTACATGCCAAGCCAGCAAAATAAACAGACTACCCAGCAGCATGCTTTTAAGAATGCGCCGACGATGTCTCCAGAAGCCATTGCCAAAGCGCAAGCGGATCGTGAAGCACGTGAAGCGGCCAATGCTCATCCAGGTACGACAGCCGCTGAACACAATATGTCAGCTGAAGAACATGTCAATATGGATAATGCCGAGCACAGCTCAAATGCAGCGCATGGCCACTGAGCTAGATTCAGTCTATGCCTAAAAAGCGAGGTCAATGCCTCGCTTTTTTGTATTTGAATGGCTGAAAATTAAAGCTTTAAATACATATCGACATGCGGAATCCCACAATCCAGATATTCATCACCTTGAGCTTCAAATCCCAGCGCTTGATAGAAGCCAATGGCCTGCACTTGCGAAGACAGCTTGACCAACTCGCGCTGCTCGGTACGCGCATAGTCAATCACGGCCTGCATCAAGCGTTGACCAACCCCTAAACCGCGTACTGTAGTTAGGACTGCAACCCGACCGATACTGTGATTTGACAATAAGCGTGCTGTTGCAATCGCCTGATCCTGCTGAAAAACAATGAAATGTACAGCAACCGCATCCTCAGCATCCCATTCATCTTCATCTGCAATATGCTGTTCTTGAATAAATACGGCTTCACGAATCGCTTTGGCATACACTGCCAAAGCTTTCCAGCTGCCGGACACTATTTTAAGTTCTGGACTATTTAGCATTTAGAACCAATTCCCTGCTGATCCCACTGGTCATTAAGCAACAATTCCAGTGAATGTTTCTGGATCCCATACATCTCTTTTAGTGCCTGTATTTGTACCAGAACTTCCTGATCGGGCTGTTGATAGTCTTTACGCTTTGTCGCCAGAATCATTTTATTTTTACTGGTATGTTCTAGCGCCACAAATTCAAAAACTTTGGTTTCATAGCCATAAGCTTTGAGCAGTAAAGCACGAATGGTATCGGTCAGCATTTCTGCCTGCTGTCCGGCATGAATGCCAAACTGTAACATCGGACTCAGGACTTTCGGTGCTTGTAACTGTGGACGCAATTCCTTATGACAACATGGCGCACACATGATCATCTGTGCATTCAGGCGAATGCCACTATGAATCGCAAAATCTGTCGCTACATCACAGGCATGCAAGGCAATCATCACATCCAGACGTTCTGGCGCATAAGTACGCACATCCCCCTGGAAAAAGTCCAGTTGATCAAAACCAGATTGCTGCGCGACATTCTGACAGAACTCAACCATTTTCGGATTAAGCTCTACTCCAGTGACATACGGCGTTTGACCATGTTTTTGCATATAGTCATATAAAGCACAGGTCAGATAGCCCTTACCCGAACCAAAATCCACCACGCGCAGGCCTTCGGCTTGTGGCTTAATCTGCGCCAAGGCACCTGAGAAAATTTCCACAAACTTATTAATCTGCTTCCATTTGCGCGCCATGCTCGGAATGATTTGCGCTTTTTGATCGGTAATCCCGAGATGCTGGAGAAAGATACTATCCTGATCGACAAAACGTTGTTTAATCCGGTCATGACCTTGTTCAGCAGGCTTCGCCTGATTCATCGCTACTTTATGTTTACTGCGCGTTAACATGGCTTTTTTCTTGTTTTTTTTCAGCTGTAATTCTTCATCGACGGTGATCAGATTGGCTTGTTTGCAACACGCCAGCAGTGAAGTAACCTGAAATAATGCTTCATCCAAAGGATAATTCTTGGTGACATCCTGCGTCTTGTAACGATACAGGCAGCTCAATACGCGCTGTTCATTTAATGTAATGACTCGCAAGGTCATTTTTTCTAAATCCTGCAGTTCACCTTTATACTGGCTTAAGATCAGGCGATCAAATTGATCCCTTTCAACAGCTTGCTGAAAGGTGTCCAAGAATTGCTGTTCCTGATCTGAGAGAGTTGCCAACGTTGACATAGATAAAACCTGAAATGAATTGCGCATCAAGTTTAAATCTTCTTAACCTAAAAGCAAAATTGAATTACTATACAAGTGTATATTTGAAGAAGAATGACAATCATGCAGAATGCTCCACTGGTTCCAGATTATGATCAAAATGAGGAACGGATTAACTATATTAGTCATGGCCTAGGTGCCGGGCTATCCATTGTTGCTGGTATTCTTTTGATTATTAAAGGGTCTTACCTAAGTACTGGACAATGGATTGGACTGTGGGTTTATGCACTGAGCATGATTCTGCTGTTTTCTGCTTCTATGCTCTATCACATGGCCACTGCAGCAGACCGCCGTTATTTTTATAAAAAAGTCGATCATACTGCGATATATTATTTAATCGCCGGAACCTATACCCCTTTCCTGTCAATTGCCATTCCGACCGCCAAAGCCCAGTATTTATTGATTGCGCTGTGGGTGATTGCCCTTCTTGGCACACTTTTCAAGTTCGTTTTCATTCATCGTTTCCAGAAACTTTCTTTGGCGGCTTATCTGGCCATGGGCTGGCTGGCGCTGCTGGTGATTGATGACATGCAGCAATATTTAAGTGCTCAATCTTTAACCTTTCTCATCATTGGTGGACTCGCTTATACCGTGGGTGCATTGTTTTACGCTTTAAAAAGAGTAAGATATACCCACGCTATCTGGCACATATTTGTATTGATAGGCGCAGGATCACATTTTCTGTCTATCTATCTTTACGTGATTTAATCATCTCCTTTTTCATTTCAGTGACCCTGAGCGAGTTGAAGCGAGAAGATTGCAGTTGTTTTTTTAAAAAATTACGCCTTTTTTAAAAAGATTACGCTTTTAAAACTAAGTTTTTTTATTTTTAGTAAGTGTAAGGTTTTCCATGGCGTCGTCTAATTCTGCTGCTCAGCCAGCACAAAATTCAAAATTTCGCGTTTTAACAGCAAGCTTGGTAGGCACCACAATCGAATTCTTCGATTTTTATATTTATGCCACCGCTGCTGTCATTATTTTTCCGTATCTGTTCTTCCCTGCCAGTACAGACCCGATGACCGCAACCATTCAGTCTCTTGCGACTTTTGCCATTGCATTTATTGCCCGTCCGATTGGTGCAGCATTATTTGGTCATTTAGGTGACCGGATCGGACGAAAAGCCACCTTGGTTGCAGCTTTGCTAACTATGGGGATTTCAACCGTTGCGATTGGCCTGTTACCAACTTATGCGCAAATCGGAATTGCTGCGCCATTGTTACTTGCACTGTGCCGTTTAGGTCAGGGCTTGGGTCTAGGTGGTGAATGGTCAGGTGCTGTACTTCTTGCAACTGAAAATGCCCCGGAAGGCAAACGTGCCTGGTATGGCATGTTCCCGCAACTGGGTGCCCCGATTGGCTTTATTCTGGCAACAGGTTCTTTCCTGACACTTGGCGCTTTCATGTCTGAAGCTGACTTTATGGCGTGGGGCTGGCGTATTCCGTTTATCTCAAGTGCCTTGTTGGTGATTGTCGGTTTATGGATTCGTCTAAAATTGCATGAAACCCCTGCTTTCCAGAAAGTGCTGGATAAACAAAAAGAAGTGAACGTTCCTTTTGTTCAGGTGTTTAAAAAGCATTCTCGTATGCTGGTTCTGGGTACGATTGCTGCAATCTGTACATTCGTTGTGTTCTATCTTACTACGGTATTTGCATTGCAATGGGGAACCAAACAACTCGGTTATTCTCGTGAAGAATTCCTGCAATTGCAGTTAGTTGCAACCCTGTGTTTTGCTGCATTTATCCCGCTTTCAGCAGTATTGGCTGAGAAATTTGGCCGTAAGACCACTTCGATTGCGGTATGTGTCATTTCTGCGATCTTCGGTATCTTCTTTGCAGATATGCTTGAATCTGGCAGCACCTTGGTGGTGTTCCTGTTCTTGTGTATTGGTCTGGCGATCATGGGCTTAACTTATGGGCCAATCGGTACTGTATTGTCTGAAATTTTCCCGACTTCAGTACGTTATACGGGTTCTGCATTAACCTTTAACTTGGCAGGTATCTTCGGTGCATCATTTGCACCGCTAATCGCAACCAAGCTGGCAACGGCCTATGGTTTGTCTGCAGTCGGTTATTACCTGACCGCAGCATCTATCCTGTCGCTTGTCGCGTTTTTACTGATTCGTGAAACCAAGAATGATGATGTAAATAATCAGATCTAAGGTTTTAGATCAATTCAAAAGCCAGCACTCGATGCTGGCTTTTTTATGATTTCACAACAAAACTTGGCTACTTATCTTGTTAAATTTGCTCAACAATCAAATGAACTGAATTCAAAAAATGAGGCAAGGCCATGCAGGATCTTATTGAATACCTATCGCAGGAGCAGTTGGTCAATATCATTATTTTGCTGGAAGATGATAAAAAATTAGAAGCTGTTCGCTATATCACCGAGAATACGCCCTTGGATGAAGCTCAGGCACTGCAAGTGATTGATGAAATTGTGCGGGAACATGACGTGGTCATGAAGCATGAAAGTACCGGTCCACGCTTTAGTGATGACGCCGGTGATATCGACCTGGTGACACCGCCACTGGAAATCCCCACCCATCCTAGTTTAAGCACATCCACAGAAGCTGAAATTACTGCACAACAATTACGTGAAAATGTGCCAACCCGAAAAATCGAAAAGAAAATCTGGATGATGGCGGCCATCGCGGTGGTGTTGCTGATTCTGGTCTGGATCATCAGTTAACACGGTACAGAACGCCGACTGAATTTAAATCAGTTCAATAATATCAATGGTAGGCGGCACCCGGAAACGGAAAGGCACACCGACCAAGCCGGTACCGACAGTGACGAACACATCTGCATGTTCATGACGGTACATGCCCTTTTTATGTCCTAAAATTGAAACTTTTTTCATGACGTAATTAGTTAGCCAAGGTAGCTCCACCTGTCCGCCATGGGTATGTCCAGACAGCATCAGAGGGCGCGTCGGCAGTTTCGGAATCATATCGACCGTATCCGGGTTATGCGAAAGAATGACCCAAGGCTTGTCCTGAGGCAAGTCGGGCAAACTGCGCATATCGGCTTTACCAGCCCAGAGATCACCCACGCCCAAAAGTCGGAATTCATCAAATTCAACAATTTGACCTTCAATATCCATAACCTGATTGACTTGCAATGCATAGTGCAACAGTTCCCGAATCGGTGGTCCGGGATATTGCTCATCGTGATTACCATTGACCGAATAAACGGGAGCGTGAATCTCTTTTAAAACTGCCAGTTCCTGTGCCAGTTTATTTTCTGGCTCATAAGTCCAGTCGCCGGCGACCACCACCAAATCAGGTTGAATATGATTTAATTTGTGTACAATTTGTCGCAACTGACGTTCATGACCCGAAAACAAACCGATATGTAAATCTGCAATCAGGGCGATTTTCACCGGCTGCTTTAAACGTTTATCTGCATTGATCTGATATTGTGTCGTTTTCACTTGAATTAGATGCGGCTCGATAAAGCGTGCATAAGTCAAAACCCCACTGAGTAAAAATACAAAAATGGCTTCATGCAGAGAATAATACCCCGTCCATCCAGCATAAATACTGAAGAAAACCAAAGGGATTAATAAATAGGCAAGATAAAACGCCAGCAAATGACCAAAAGCTTTAAAGGGATGAATGGTTTCGGTACGTGACTGGCTCGACCATGCCTGAGCCACCGCCCAGATGGCTAAAATCGCCATTCCTAGATAAAAATAAAACAGTACGGAATTTGAATCCCACATAAATTGGCCTTATTCAGTCGAGCAGCAGATTACTGGCTTTATATTTATCTTTTCATAGCTGGCAATTATACTCAATTCTAATTTTTCATTCTTCGACTTATATGGCCACTGCTCCCCGCGATCAAGTTCACCTTCAATCCTCAAGTTTTATACGCACTCATCGCTATAAAGCCGGCATTTTACTGAGCTGTAGCCTGGTTCTGGGTCTGCCTGCATGTAGCACCTTACCCAAACAAACCGAACAGCCGAGCCAGATGGCATTTGAAACGGATACATCGCAAACCAGTCTGGCACAGATTGTTGAACCTTTACGTGTACAAAATATCGGGCTGACCGGTTATCGGGTGCTCTATGATCCGCTTGAAGCACTGGCTGCGCGAATCCAGCTGATTAATAAAGCGGAACGCAGTCTGGATCTGCAATATTACATCTGGGATAATGACCGAATCGGTGCCCTTGCCCTGCATGCGATTATTCAGGCAGCAGATCGTGGCGTAAAAGTACGCCTGTTGATGGATGATAATAATGCCAAGAAAATGGAAGGAATTTATCTGGCCTTAAACCAGCATCAAAATATCGATGTCAAACTGTATAACCCCTATCGCTTCCGTAAATACCGCGCCATGGACATGGTGCTGGACTTAAAACGCATTAACCGCCGCATGCATAATAAAAGCTTTATTGCCGACAACCAGATTGCCTTGATTGGCGGCCGCAATATGAGTAACCAGTATTATAATGTCAGTGAAAGCTATCAGTTCTCCGATGTCGATGTGATGCTGGTCGGTGCGGCATCGGATGAAATCATTCATTCCTTCGATGAATACTGGAATGATGATTATGCCTATCCGGTGCAAGAGGTTGTCAATCCGCGCCATCATGGCTTACGTTTCCCAAGCTTAAAACAGCAGCTAGAAACCCATAGTCAGGATCCAGCGACTCAAAATTATCTGGATCTGGCCAATCGTTCCAGAGCCTTTGACCAATGGCTGGAACAAAATATTCAGCTAGATTGGGTTGAGGCCGAAGTAGTCAAAGATCCACCGAGCAAAATCAAGGCCAAAGCCAAAACCGAAGAACACCTGAATTTCCAGTTATTACAGCGTCTGGAAAAACCTGAACAAAGTGTGGATATTGTCTCTGCCTATTTCGTTCCGGAAAAAATCGGCGCAGACCGTTTAAAGAAACTGGCGAATGAAAATATCAAGGTTCGCGTCCTGACCAACTCTTTTAAGGCCAATGACGTTGCCGTGGTGCATGCTTTTTATGCCAAATATCGTCAGGATCTATTGGAAAATGATGTGCAGTTGTATGAGTTTCTGGCAGCGCCAGAAGCTAATCACCTAAATGCCAATACTGAGGAAATTTCAAAAAAAGCCAAAGTCAGCCTGAAAGGACTGAGTCGTTCTAGCCTGCATGCCAAGTTGATGGCAATCGATCAAAAACAGGTATTTATTGGTTCTTTTAATTTTGATCCGCGTTCAGCTTATCTGAATACTGAAATTGGTGTGTTGCTGAACAGTCCGTCCTTGGCACGTGCAGTGCATGAGACCATGGATCAGAACTTGAGTAAATATGCCTATAAACTGGTGCTGGATGCGAATCAGAACATTAACTGGAAAATCAAGAAAGCCAATGGTGACGTTCAAACATTTACCAAAGAGCCAAAAATGAAATGGTATCAGAAAGCTGGACTTAAACTGGTGTCGTGGCTGCCAATTGAAGGTTTTATGTAAGCTGGATTCTTTGAACAGAAACCATAAAAAAGCCTCTTATTGATAATGCCAGTCAGTTAAGAAATTGACTGGCATTTTCTTGGGTATTTCTGCGGTTTTCCTTTCACAACTCGTGGGCAA